>CAYMDI010000046.1:0-9974 GCA_964389165.1 uncultured Eubacteriales bacterium
CTCTTTCGAGAGACTGCCCATCGCCTGATGGACGGCTCCGATGCTATCCTCGATGCCGGCTGCCACACCAAGTCCAAGATTCAGGCCCACTTCCTTCTTCATCACTTTGGAGGGAGATGAGATTCCGAAGAGTTTCTTCAGGAAGTTCATCACATTGCCCACCCATCCGGAAATCTTGCCCTTGATCCAATCAATGGAGTTGCTCAAACCCTCCCATAATCCCTGGACCAGGTTGGCTCCAATTTCCTGCATCCTGCCAATTCCATCCATAATTCCGTCAACGACTGCTGCAAGAATCCTGGGGACCGCCGCTATGATTTGAGGCAGGGCTTTGATGAGTCCAGCCGCGAGGGCGATCATGATCTCCAAGGCCGCGACAATCAGTTCCGGAGAAAGGGTGATCAGGGTGGATACTACCGTCTCGATAATCGTAGGCAGCTTGTCCACCAGTATCGGAATCGCATTCACAATACCTTCGATGAGAGCGATCAGAATCTGGATTCCGGTTTCGATGATTTTGTCGATGTTGTTGATGAGCAGCTCGATAATACTTAGAACAACAGCAATCAAGGCCGGTATCAGCGTTGGTATGGCCTGAACAATGCCGTCGATCAAAGCAAATAGGATGTCCACCCCAGCCTGGAGTATGGTCGGAATGTTGTTGATCAGGAACTCCGATAGGCTCTTAATCATCGTCACCGCCATGTCCATGAGGGGCTTCACATTGGCCTGGACCGCTGTCACCAGCCCCATGATCAGCTGCAGGACCCCATCCAACAGAAGCGGCAGCAGAGTCGGTATGACTCCTACCAGAACCTGCACCAAGGAGGATAAGGCCGGAACGATGAAGTTGATGATGGCCGGGATAGCCTTGGCCAGCTGGTTTCCAATATCGGTTACTAGTTCTGAGACAATTCCTGCGATTTGTTCCGCATCTCCACCCTGGAGCCCGTCGGCTAGGATGACATTGATCTCACCCATCGCCTCCTGCAAGGGGCCTGCCAAATTCTGAATAGCCGGGAGGAAAGAAGCGACGATGTTCTTCCCGAGAGCCCCGAACTGCATCTTCATCCTCTGGACCGTATCGTCAAAGGCAGCAAAGTTGGAGAGGGTTTCCCCGGAGAGAACCACTCCAGCTGCGATGGCCTCTTCCCCCAGTCGTCTTAGTTCATCCCCTCCCGCCTTGATCAGGGGATTCAGCTCCTGGGCCGATTTCCCAAAGAGCTGCATGGCCAGGGCGTCTCGCTCCGTTTCGTTCCCTACTTTGCCTAAAGCATCTACTGTATCGAGGAAGATATCCTCCTGGCTCCTGAAGGCTCCAGAGGAATCCCTGGTCGCAACCCCAAGGCTTGCGAACTTGTCTTCGTTGGTCTCCAGTCCCCTGGTCATCTTGGCCATTGCCGAAGTCATGTCCTCCACGCTGGTGTCGATGAACTCCGAGGCGTAGGACCACTTCTGCAAGGTCTCTGCGGACACGTTAGTCTTGGCCGACAAGGTCAGAAGTTCATCCGCAAAGGCTCCGGCATTGATAGCCGAGTCCAGCATCTTCTTCCCGATGAAGCCTACCGCTGCCCCAAGGGCTGCCACCATTGCAGCTGCGACCTTACCGATCTCTAGTGCTACCTCTCCCGCTTTCTTCCCGATGGAGGAGAAGCCGGAGGCCAGACCGCTAAAGTCGATGCCCTTGGACTTGCTCCCAGTCTCGCCAAGCTCGCTGTTGAACTTCCCGAGGCTCTGCTCGGTCTTGATGATCTCCCGCTCCAGAGCTCGGTACTGGTCTTCAGAAATCTTCCCACTTGCAAACTGCTGGTCGGCATCAGCCTTGGCTTTCTTCAGGGTTGCAAGCTTTCCGCTCGTCTCCTCGATGGCTTGGGTCAGGAGCTTTTGCTTCTGTGCTATAAGTTCTGAATTCCCGGGATCCAGTTTCAGGAGCTGGTTTACTTGTTTCAATTCAGAATTCACCGAGTAGAGGCTTTTGTTCACCCCTTCCAGAGCCTTAGTTAAGCCTGTAGTGTTACCATCAATTTCAATCGTGATTCCCTTGATTGTTCCCGCCATCTTTCACCTCCTATCGCAAGAATGCATCAATGTCTTTTTGCTTCGCTATGCGCTCTTCCGGGGCCACCTGGGAGAGCAGGATGTTGATCAGGTTGCAGAAGGAAAGTTCCTTCAGTTCCGCAAAGCTGAAATTCATCCGTTTAGCCAGGGCGAGGACCTCATAAATATCCAGGTCCTCCTCGCCCCCTGCATTTCCTTTTACCCTGTACTCACCTGCGAAAGGTGCTCATGGCACATTCCATTACCTCCAGGATCCAGTTCTCGTTGCTGAATACATTGTCGATTCCCTTCAGCCACTCCTCATAGGATTTGAACCCCGCATCGTATTCTGTAATCATCACATAGGCAATCCGGTAGGCCATCTCCAGGAAGCCGCTGAACTCGCTCATCCAGGCTTCTTCCTTCTCTGCCTTGGTCTTCAGCCGGCTGATATCATTGTTCAGCTTATTCAGCCGGCCAATATCTTTCAGAAGATCCGTGCCATAGTCCATCCTGTACTTCAGTGGAGTATAGGCGCTGGATTTCATGTTGTACTCATTGGAGCCGATTCTAACTGTCTTCAGCATTAGACCTCATCCTCCTCATAGACCGTGGAGAAGAAGCCATTGTAGGCTGTAGCATTGGACTCCGAGAGCGTCATGGACACCTTGATCTGCTTGTCTGAAAGCCTTGGTGCGACCGTAATGGACAGCTTGTCCGTCACCGGGGTGGTTCCCTTTTCCTTGGTGCTGGTCTCCTGATTCGGCCTTGTGCAGGAGCAGTTGTACAACCAGATTCGGCTGCCTTTCTGGTCTCCCTGAATCTCAAAGCCCAGAGCAAAGGGGCTTGCCGTCTGATCCGCATTCTCGATGATGGCTCCATTAATATCCACGGTGAAGCCCAGGATGTCCGTGAGAAAAGACTGGGGCAGCAGGGCTGTCTCAAGGTCCCCTTCATATCCTTGGTTCGAAGCCTGGGAGAAATACAGGGTATCGTCGGCGTATAGTTCTGCTGGATCTCCTACGGGAGAGAGTGACAGACTGACTGCACCTGGGATCGCTACCGGGGTGGCATAGGTCTCCACACCACCCGTGATGGTGAGCTTGGAATACTTCACGTTCCGAAGCCCATATTTTACTTTATTTGCCATATTTACCTCCTTAAATTGAATAGGTTATTTGATAGATTTTTTCTGAATCAATATAGACTTCCGTCTTATCCCAAGGTATGTAATTTCCCGCAAACAATTCCTCCAACATATTCTCCAGATCGATATCCTTATAGTCAGTCACTAGATCTACCTGGTATTGCTTTGTATTGAAGTAAACCTGATCATCTGCTTTAAATTGTTCAGAGTCCATATTTCTGTACAAGATGAAGGGCGGTTCGATCCTCTCTGCATCCGATAGAACAAAGTGATCATAAGCCACCGGAATATGGAGTGAGTTTAACAGCTCATAGAGTTCTTTTTCATCCATTTATTTCCCTCCATTCCTAAGCAGCGCTTCCACTTCCTTAATGAATCTCTGATTAGCCTTTTCCTCGATCGTTTGAATATGAGGCTGGGCCTTTGTTCTGCCACCAGAACGCGTTGCATGGCCATACTCCAAAAGATGCGTCAGACGATAGTACTTGGCATTGTGAACTTTGACGTTAATAAAATTGCTGCCCTTATCGACTTTCTTTCTCCAGGATCCGGCATATTTCCTATTTCTTTTAGGGCTGGTGCTTTTCAGTTCCTTCACCGCATCCTCACCGATTGCTTCAGCAATTTCCTTAATTCCATCGGATACCTCTTTGGTGTAGGCCTCGAGGATTTGACTAATTCCTAAGATTCCATCAGCCATCAGTTCTCACCCGCTTTGCGTTCTACCACCAGGACTAGGTCCATGTTGGATTTTCGGATCGTTCGGATAAGATGGTAGAGGTCATCCTTGTACCGGATTTCATCTTCCCCTTCATAGTTGCTGGATCGGATTTGAAACTCATAGATTGGCTTAATCCCGGATTCAATTGCACTGTAGAATTCTTTCGTAGATACGTTATTCAGCTTTGCAAAGATAGCCTTTTCAGATTTCTTGGAAACCATATTTCCGATGGCATCTTTTGAATAGATTTTCTTAATCAGATAAATGACCTCTAAGTATCTCAATCAGATCACCTCCTGGTAGGCAGTCTTCTTACGGAGACTGTCTTTTTGTTTCTCATAGGATTCAGTCAGCCCTTCTCGGTTGTCTTCATCGATTTGTGAAAGCACATAGGTCAGAACTGCCGTTTTGATCAAATCATTCGGAGTTTCTGTATCGAGTGTATCAATCAAGGATAGAGCAATGCCAACAGATGCCAAATCTTCTTTTCCACTTCTAATAAAACCCGAGATGATACTGTCAAACTCGGAGTGATTTATTCCTAATAATTTTTTTGCATCATCTAGCATCGCTCTACTCCTTAATAATCAATTCATGACCTACACAGCCGGTGTATAGGTTCCCAGGGCAAAGGCTCCAGGTCTTGGTTTGCCATCTGCAATTTCGTAGGCACCATAGGTTGTCTTTCTCCCCTTGATGGTGCTTTCTCTTGCTAGGGACAACGGCTCCACAACATTCAAGATGTAGTGCCTTGGATTGCCGACGAGAATGTCGTTGTCTTCCAGGTACGGATCCACTTCAATGTTGACTAGCTTTGTTGCCGAAAGCCCCATCAGATATGGATAGTTGTCATTGGCATCCTTATAGCCCACAATGTCGATATTGGTATCAGTCGAGATGTAGGCCTTGGCTCCAACCCTATAATCCTTGGAAAGAGACTTATAGGTTTTGATAATGGCATCAATCGGCTCGGTTCCTGGAACCGGAGTGAGATTATAGACTGCTCCAGTCGCCTTATTGGTTCCATTGCCATAGATGATGGCTGTCACCAGGGCTTTGCCCATCTTAAAGGCGATCTCCTCGGTAATGAAGTTGATGAAATCTTCCGGAGCCATCGCTTCCAGCTTCCAGGTTACGACAACATTCTTGGCCAGCTCATGACCGGTGAGTTGCATCTTCCGGTACTCCTGACCTTCATTCTTGGTCTCGGAAAGCTCTGTGTACCATTCTGCATCATCGGCTGCTTCCAGATAAGGGAGTTCAATATTGCCGGCTACCGCCAGCTTCCTGATGTCTCTGTAGAATGGGGACTCCTGGGAGATGATCTCCAGGATGTCGTTCCTTACTTGGGTAGGGATTAAAAGTCCTCCATTGTTAATTCCCTGGACTTCTGCAGTGGAAGCCACAAAGGTGGTATCCGTTGTAAAGATGGCGTCCCCAAGAGCCCTTTCCTCTTCCTCTGTAAATTCAGCCTTGGGCCTTCCCATAATCGTCTTTGCCCAGGCCATTCTGTATTCCGGACTTGTTACGTCATACTTTTTCATCCTGTCTTTTTCCTCCTGTCTTTCATCAATTCCTTTGCCCTTGGCAGCGCCGGCCTCAAGCTCTGAAGCAATCCTTCGCTTCTCTTCTAGCTTCCTTTTTTCCATTGCTTCCTGATCTTCCATCTCGGCAACGATTTTTCGTTCTTCTGTCTCAAGATCCTCGAGCTCAGCTTTTATCCCTTCCAGGTCCACTTCGATGCTTTCGTTCTCCAGCATCGCTCTGATCTCTGATCTTCTTTTGGTGATCTCTTTTAGTCTGTTCATATTTCCTCCTTTTGTTGCTTTGCCTATCCAGGCATATTTCATTCCTATCTTCCTCTCCAGAAAGAAAGCAGCTTCATGCCTGAAACCGCCTTTTGGAATTACTGTATCAATTTTTTTAATAGTGCCTTCCTCATGATCTGCTCAGCCAACATTTTTCGTTTTTCAAGCTGCTTCTGTTTGACATACTCTGATGAATTATCCAGCTTTCGTGCTGTGAGACTGGTTGAATCGTAGTAAGGTACATCCACTACCGATACATCCCAGAGCCGGTCAATTCGCAGGATCTTTCTAGTATCCGTCTCAAAGTCATAACTTTCTTCCTTCGTGGTGAAGGCAAAGCTCATCTTATCCAGCAGGCCACTTTGTATGGACTTGTAGATATCCTTATTGGACTGGGTATCGATCAGCTCCGCTCTCATCTTGAGTCCCTTTTCATCAACGCTTAGCTGCAGGGAATTATTCCTGGTCCTGGCCAGGATCAAGAAGGATTCTTCATGGTTGTACCTGAGGGGGACGTCTCTGATGTCTGCTTCTACCAAGGCTCCTGGATCAATGATCTCCGTCATGCCCCAGTGGGTGGCCGGCATGTTAAAGGTGATTGGATAGCCTTCTATGATCATCTTATTATCTTCATTGTCGATGGCTTGGAATTCCCCGGTCACCATCCTTATCTCTTTGTTCATTCATTCCCTCCTTGGTAGCTGTTTGCGATTCCTGCATCAATGTGGTTCAGGTCCTGCATGATTTTATCTCCGCCCTCAAGAGGTGACATATTGAACATCTCCCTGATCTCATTTTGGGTGAAGTAGTTGTTCAGGTATCTTGAAATTTCGACCTTTGTTTTATTCGAAGCATACTGGATCCGCTGAGACTCGAAGACGATCCGATTCCCAAAGCTCCTTTGTCCAGTGGTAAACAGCTTGTTTGTAAATTCAAGGCCCAGCATCAAGGCGATAGGCTCAATGGTCGATTCGTAGAATGCGTTCCACTGCTCCTCATCGTAGTTGGATTTGAGGATCTCCTCAGATACGCCATAGTACTCCAGGATCTCATTCTTGATGTCTGCCATCTGCTGATCCGTTGCTGTCTTTGGATCGATATTGACCGCCTGGAAATCGGTTTTGGCATCCAGTCCGGCAATCCCAGTCGGATTATCTTCGATGATAAAATCCCTCACGAAATCATCCCTGGTTTTCTTAATATCCTCATTTTTCAGCATTGCTGTGGTGGTCTTCAGGATCCCTTTAACTCCTGCTGTCACCTTGATCGCATTGGCGATCCCTTCCTTGGTGGTGTGGAGTAAAGAAAGGGTATCCTGAATCGGTTTCGAACTTCCGCCCAACATATCGTTTTGACAGAAGAATCGTTTGAGATGGATCACATCCTCCAGGGGTGCGGTATAGGATTTCCCTGACCGAAAAGAGAACCGGATGAAGATGCTGTCCTGATACTCTACCGGTGTGCAGAGACTTGAACTAATCGGGTAGAGGGCAATGGGTTCCCCAGTGGCCTGATCCCTTTCGATGTAGATAAACGCATTGTTGTTTAAATATAGCTGAGAGACCGTTTTGTAGTAAAAGTCATAAGCATTCATGAGCTGGTTCGGCTGTTCGCTGATGATCTTTTTGATGTTGTTGTTCAGGCTCTCGAATTTCTGATCCGTCTGTCGGATATGCTTGGGACTCAGCTTGGCTGCATTCCTGGCGATGGCATCGATGCAGCTCCTGGCCGTAATGGAGTCGTAAACATTGCTGCCGAAATTTGTGAAGACAGCGTTGTAGTCGCTTAGCATTTTCATGGACTGACCGAAGACAACGTCCTTTTCAGTTCCGAATATTTTCTTGAATAGGCTTCTTTTCTGCTTTGCCATACAACCCTCCTTAAATCATATTCTGGTAATTGTGATAGTGTTCCTGATAGACAACATAGGCATCGATCAAGCTCACGGCACCATCGATTCTGGATCTTGTGGATCGTCCCTTGATTGGACGAATGTTGCCATTTTCATCATCCTTGATGGAGGTGTTTGTAAAGCACCATTTCAAGATCGGATTATTGTTGTAGTTGATTTTCTTATCCCGAAGATCCGCTTGGAGCTGCTTCATAGGAGCGGACATCGTCTTTGCCCCCTGGCGAACCTCAACCATTGTGAAACCATAGTCCTGCATCTCTTCATACCAGTAACCGGCGTTCCAGGAGTCATATCCGATCCATAAGGGCCTCAGTCCAAATTGCTCGACCTGCTCGATAAACCATCTGGTCACGTCGTGATAATCGACTTTGGAGCCTTCGCAGGTTCGTAGGAGCCCTCGGGCCAGCCACTTATCATAAGGGACTTTATCTTCCCTGATCCGGTCCTTCATTTTCTGGATCGGGATCCAGTACATCTGTTTCACCAGTATTTTCTGATCCACCTGGGCGATCAGCGTTGCACAGGTCAGGTCTGTGGTCGACGAGAGGTCAGCTCCCCCAATACAGTACATATCCCTCATCTCATCATCGGTGAAGGTCTCCTCATTGTTCAGGTCCTCATAGCTCAGCCAGAGGTCTGTTCCAGTCTGCTTGAAGTTGAAGTGTTTGCACAGGACTCCGGAAAGATAGCTGGTGTCTTTAGCCGCCCGGTCCACTTCATCTTGGAGTCCCTTTAAAGTTTTGATTACGCCAAGCCCTGGATTGGCCTTGATCCACATTCCTTGATCCGGCCATTCCTCGTAGCTGTCCATCTCATACAAGATGGGAAGGAAGGTTTCATCCTCCACTTCCCCTAAAGCAACCTTGCTGGCATATTCATAGAGATTGTCATAGATGTTCTCTCTAACAGTGCCGGCGGTTGTGATAATAAAAAGCAGAGGCTGCCTTCTTGATTGCATACTCTGCTTGATAACTTCATATAGGTTCCGGTCTGTAATTGCATGGCATTCATCAATGACTCCCAGATGGGTATTCAGTCCATCCAGAGACTTTGACTGCGAGGCTAAAGCCTGCATCACACTTGAGGTCAGGGGAAAGTACATATCATTACGTCTTTTCTTGATCAGTGCCCTAAGCTCTGGAGATTGCTTCACCATGTTATGGGCTTCCGTTAGGATCCTCTTGCTCTGGTCCAGCTTCGTGGCTACGGAGTAGATCTCTGCAGCGCCTTCCCTGTCTGCTACGAGCATGTAGAGGCTGATTGCTGAAAGCAGTGTCGATTTCCCATTCTTCCTGGCCACGAGTACAAAGGCTTCCCGGTATTTCCTGTAGCCAGTCTTCTTATCGACGAAGCCAAAGATGGTCTGGATCAAGGCCTTTTGCCAAAGCATCAGAATCAGCGGTTCCCCGATGGTACCCTGGGACTGTTTGCAGAATTCTTGGATGAAGTCCACGGCCCTGGAGGCTTTATCGAGATCGAAGATGTATTTCCCTTTTTTATTTTTTATCGCTTCAGTGATTTTCTTATATACCTTAATAATTTTGCTTGGAGCGATGATCTTACCGCTTTCAATCTTCCTGTAGTATTGCAGTATATAATTTGTCTTCATGCTAGTTTAGCTTGACTGCCTTTTCTCCGGTGAACTTCTCCCATCGCTCTATAATGACATCAACGTATTTCGGATCCAGTTCCATCATGAAGCACCTACGGTTTAATTGTTCGCAGGTCATCATCGTGGATCCACTCCCTCCGAAGATATCCAGGACCAATTCTTCCTGCTTGCTGCTGTTCTTGACGTGCCTTGCCAGGAGCTGCAGGGGCTTCATGGTTGGATGTTCCACACTCTTGTTTGGCTTATCCTCATTGATGATGGTGGTGCTGATTTTATCGCTATAGATATTCTCCAGGAGCTTTACCATATCCTCCTTCTTCATGGATTTGAACTTCGGGATCTGATCTTCGATGACCGAAGTGTTGGTTCGATCATCGATAAAGAAGTGGGCAGCCCCTTCCTTCCAGCCATAGAGACAAGGCTCATGTTTCCACTGGTAGTCTTGCCTCCCCAGAACGATGCTGTTCTTATTCCAGACCAGTTGCTGCCTGGATTTCAAATTGTTTAGCCGAAGGGCCGTTTCAAATTCATAGATCGTAATGCTGGCATGCCAGATGTAAAAGGCTGCTCCTTCCTTCATGGAGTTCGACATGTTCCGGAAGGCATGATCCAGGAATTCAATAAACTGAAATTCCGGCATGTAGTCGTTCATGATATGCCGGTCATTGAACTGGTACCCATACTTATTGCAAGCCTCGGCTTTGCTCCCGTAGTCCACGTTATAGGGAGGATCGGTC
>CAYMDI010000047.1:0-9954 GCA_964389165.1 uncultured Eubacteriales bacterium
AGGGATAATACAGACAGATGGTATTGAAAGCCATGGTTCAGAAAATAATAAATAATCGAAAATGGAGGAATGAAAATGAAAAGATATATAAAAGGCAGCCTGGCAATGATCATGATTCTCGGGGCCGCAGCACTGGCGGGGGGCTGTGCAGGGGAGGCAGAAGAAACGGCTGTATCAGAGGAGGCTGCTGTAGAAAGGATTGCAGCTTCTGATCATGCACTGGATGTTCTGGGAGGCACTCTTCCAGATGGGGAAGAGACCCTTACATTGGCTGGCTATGGGAATGCCGGGGCCATTGCCGATGATGACCTGAGCATCGCGGATATGATGCAGTATGCTATTGAAGATGAGTATGCAGCCCGTGGTGAGTATGAGGCTATCATCCAGACATTCGGGGTGGATAACCCCTATAGCAATATCTTGGCTTCGGAGGAAAACCATATCGCCCTCCTGGAGCAGCTCTATGACGCCTATGGCATCAAGGCCCCGGCCGATGAAAGCAGCAGTCATGTGCTGATTCCGGACAGCCTGCTGGAAGCAGCCCGGACAGGGGTTCAGGCAGAAGTCCTGAACATCGCCATGTATGAGGAGTTCCTGAGCCATGAGCTCCCCGGTGATGTCCGTGAGGTCTTTGAAGCCTTGAAAGCCGCTTCAGAAAGCCATCTCAAGGCTTTTGAAAAGCAGGTGGACAGGCTTTCCTAAGGGCAATGGCCGTAGCATAGCTGAGGAAGGGTGTGAAGCCCTTCCTCTTTTTTTGCATTTTTCCCCGGATTCCTTTGCGAAATCCCCCTTCTGAATATATAATTATAACGATGCCTATTGAAGCGAGAGACAAGGCATCCCCAACGACATTAAAGGAGAATGAAGCTATGGGAAGAACGTTAGTTGAGAAGATCTTTGATGCCCACCGCATCGATATGCCATTTCCGGACACCCATGTCCTCCGGCTGGACGGGGTCTTCTGTCATGAAATCACCACCCCCATCGCCATCACAGATCTGATGGCAAGGGGCAAGGACCGGGTCTTTGATCCCACGAAGATCAAGGCGGTCATCGACCACGTAACCCCTGCGAAAGATTCTAAGACGGCAGAACAGGGAAGGATCCTGAGAGAATGGGCAAGACGCCATGATCTGAAGGATTTCTTCGATATCGGACGCAATGGGGTCTGCCATGCCATCTTCCCGGAGAAGGGTTTTGTCCGCCCCGGGTACACCATTATCATGGGAGATTCCCATACCTGCACCCATGGCGCTTTCGGGGCCTTTGCCGCAGGGGTGGGGACCACAGATCTGGAGGTAGGGATCCTCAAGGGAGTCTGCGCCTTCCGCTCCCCCAAGACCATCCGCTTCCACCTTACAGGGACTCTGAAGCCTGGGGTCTATGCCAAGGATGTGATCCTCTTCATCATCCGGGAACTCACGGTAAACGGGGCTACCAATATGGCCATCGAATTCACAGGACCTCTGGTGGATGCCATGTCCATGGAAGCCCGGATGACCCTGTGCAACATGGCTATTGAAGCTGGGGGCACGGTGGGGATCTGCTATCCGGATATGACCACAGTGGACTATCTCTGGGATTTCATCCAGGAGGACTTCCCCAGCAAAGAAGCGGCTCTGGCGGAGTATTCCCAGTGGATCTCCGATTCCGATGCCAGCTATGAGCGGGTGTATGAATATGATCTCTCCGATCTGGAGCCCATGGTGACCTTCGGCTTCAAGCCGGATCAGGTGAAGCCGGTACGGGAGCTGGAAGAGACCCCGGTGGATCAGGTATATATCGGCAGCTGCACCAATGGCCGGATCGAAGACCTGCGGGTGGCTGCTGAGGTCCTGAAGGGCCAGCGGATCAGCGAGAATGTCCGGGGCATCGTCAGCCCTGCAACGCCGGGGGTATATAAGAAGGCCCTGAAGGAAGGCATCATCGAGATCTTCATGGAAGCAGGATTCAGTGTCACCAACCCCACCTGCGGCGCCTGCCTGGGAATGAGCAACGGGGTTCTGGCGAAGGGGGAGGTCTGTGCCTCCACAACCAATCGGAATTTCAATGGACGGATGGGGAAAGGCGGGGTAGTCCATCTTATGAGCCCAGCCACTGCAGCAGCTTCTGCCATTGCCGGGAAGATCGTGAATTCCCCAATATATAAAGGGTAGGTGAAGAGGATGAAGAATTTCAGCGGCAAAGTCCTGTTTCTGGACCGCAGCGATATCAATACAGATGAGATCATCCCTGCCAAGTATCTCACAGAGATCAGCAAGGAGGCTTTGAAGCCCTATCTTCTGGAGGATCTCTCCCTTCGGGGCTTTGACAGCAAGGAGGATGTGAAGGGCAAGGCCATTGTGGTGACCCGGGAGAACTTCGGCTGCGGGTCTTCCAGAGAGCATGCGCCCTGGGCCCTGGATGTCAATGGGATCCATGTGGTGATTGCGGAAAGCTACGCCCGGATTTTCAGGCAGAATATGTTCAATAACGGACTGCTGGCTATCGAGCTGCCGAAAGAGACAATCGATCTTCTCTTCAATCAGTTTGCTGGTTCTGAGACGGAAATCCAGGTAGATCTGGAAGAGAATGTCCTGCGGGTTTCTTCTGCGGAAGCATCCCGGGAGATCCCCTTCGAACTGGGTGGCTTTGAGAAGACCCTGGTTCTGGAGGGCGGCTGGATCAATTACGCGGACAAACGCTACTAAAACATAAGATTGGAAGCCCCGGGCCGGACCCGGGGCTTTTCATATCCCGAGTAGTGAGGAAAAATACTGGATAAGATGAGATGAATAACAGAAAGCTGTGATATAATCTTGGTGAAACAGGGAAGGGCCGCTGCGCTTTCAGGAAGGGGGGAATTCCTGAAAGGCCGGGAGAGGCTTCCTCTGTTTCACCAGAATAAGCCTTTGGGGGGAAACATGGAAGATCAGCATAGGAAAATGCCTGTCAGCATACCGGCAGAGGCCTTAAGCGGGGGGGAAGGCAGTCTGGCACGCCAGGCCTTGCCCTGGATATTGGAAAGCCGTGGACTGGAGCCAAGGGGCGCCATGCTGCTGGGACTGGATGATGCCTGGAAGCTTTGGAGAAGCCTGGGAAAGGACAGGGTGGAAATGATCTTCCGGCAGCTTCAGGACGCCTTTCCAGTGTCTGGAGCCGTCCTGCGCTGGGGCTGGGATGAGATCCTCTTTCTGACGGAGGAAATGGATGAAGAGAGGCTGGCTGCCCTGGGGGAGGGTATCCTCAAGGGCCTTTTCCGCAGAGTCCGTTCAGGGGGCCGCTTCCTGCGGCTGTCCGGGACCATAGGCATTGCCCGGGGGCGGGAGTTGCAGGTGCTTCTGGATCAGGTCCGGATCGCCATGGAGGAGGGGAGGAGCCAGAAGCGGGAAATTGTCCTCTTCCGGCCTTCCATGGAGGATAGCCGCCGGCGGAAGGCGCTCTTGGCCAAAGACCTGGAGAAGGCCCTCGGAGGACAGGAATTCTTCCTCCAGTATCAGCCTGTTGCAGATCTCAATAGCGGCAGCCTGAGCCAGGCGGAAGCCCTGCTGCGCTGGAATCATCCTGAACTGGGTGTGGTGAATCCAGGGGAATTCATCCCCCTTGCTGAAGAAAGCGGCCTGATCATCCCCATAACGGAATGGGTTATCAATACAGTCTGCCGCCAGATAACAGCCTGGCAGAAGGAGGGTCTTGGTGAGGTGCGGGTCAGCGTGAACCTGTCCTGGCTTTCCTTTGAGGACAGCGGGAAGGAACTGGTTTCTTTGGTGGAGCAGGTCCTCCGGGAAACCAGGATCTCCCCTTCCTGCCTGAAGCTGGAGATTTCAGAAGAGACACTGATGAATGAAGAGGAAGAGGTTCATGAGGTCTTCGCCCTTCTCCGCAGTCTGGGCGTACGCCTGGCCCTGGATCATTTCGGCACGGGGTACAGCTCCTTCCGCTATCTCCGGGACCTGCCCCTGGACCTGGTAAAGCTGGATAGCTCCCTGGTTCAGGATCTTGAAAAGAGCTCCAGAGAGCGTCTCATTGCAGAGGCCCTGATCAGCATCCTTCACAATCTGGGAATCCAGGTGGTGATCGAGGGGGTAGAGACCTGGCAGCAGCTGGATCTCCTCCGGGATCTCCGCTGCGATTATCTTCAGGGATATTATTACAGCCTGCCTCTGGAAGCCGGAGATTACAGGGATTTCTGCCTGGAAAAGGGCAGCAGCCTTCCCTGGGGGGACAGCCTGGCTCCTGCAGAAGAGAGCCTTGAGGGGACACTGGTCTGGAAGCGCAGCTGGATGTCCGGAAATCCGGAAATCGACAGGCAGCACAAGGAACTCCTGCAGCTGGGGAACCGGGTGGTGCAGGCCTCCCTCCGGGAAGGACAGGAAGAGGTTCTGGGAAATGTGGAGGTTCTGGTGGCCCGTACGGCAGCCCATTTCCGCCATGAAGAAGAGGTCATGGCTGCCATCGGCTATCCAGGACTGAAGCATCATCAACAGGAACACCTCCGGCTCCTATACAGAGTGGAAAAGCTCCAGAAGGTCTATCTCTATGGACAGATCAAGGCTTCCGCCTTCTTCTCCTTCATCATGGATGATTTCATCCTAGGACATATGCTCACAGAAGACCTGAAGTTCTTTCCCTGGCTGAAGCGCCAGGGGATGGAAGAAGAGGCTCCCCGGTAACGGGGAGTTTTCTTTTATGTGACTTCATCATGTTCCGCATCAGGAAAGTGAGGATATAATGGGGTACGAAAGGAGCGATGAATATGCTACAGACGAACCTTACACACATTGAAACAGCAAAGGACCTTCAGGAGACTATTGAAAGCAATGAGAATGTCATGGTCTGCTGCGGGAGGATGGGGCCTATGTGCATTCCTGTCTACGCTGCCATGGAACAGCTTGAAAAGGAGTATGGCCATGTGGCCTTCCGGGATATGGAGTTCGACAGCCCAGAGGCTGCAGTGATCCGCAACCTTCCGGAATGCCGGAACTTCATGGGCCTTCCCTACACCATCTACTATAAGGGAGGGAAGGTGGCAGCAGCCACCACTTCCATTCAGGATATGAATCAGATCCGGACCATTCTGGATCGGGAATTCAGCAGGTAGAGAAAGAAACAACCCGGTTTTCCGGGTTTTTCCTTTCATGGAGGAGGTATTTATGTCAATATCCCAGAGCCGTATGGAAGGATTTCTGGAAGGGTTGGGGGAATCCGGGTATGGGCGCCATGCACTCTTCCATCTGAAACACACTATTCTTGATGTCCTCAGAGAAGAAAAGAAAGAGACGGCGCAGAAGGTTTACCAGGCCGTCTTCTATATCCTGAGGCTGCCGGAAGAGGATGACCGCTCTGTCCATCTGACAGACGCTCTCAAGGCCTATGAAGAACATGCAGGTGCCATTATGGGGAACCAGCGGGAGCATTTTGTCCATAGTGTCAATGTCTATCTCCTGGGTCTCAGCATCTATCAGGGAAATGAGCGGCTGCAGGCTCTTTTCCGTCAGGAAGCTGGAGAAGGACGGGGAGACAGAGCCGCCTTCTTCTTCAGCTGGTCTCTCACAGCCCTCCTCCATGATATGGGCTATCCCGTTGAGTTATCCAGCCGTGTCTTGCAGGAATTCGTACAACGGACGACAGGGCTGGAAATATCTGGATTCCCAGCACCGGAGGCCAGGATAGAGATCCGCAATTATGAAGACTTCGCAATCCCGGGGGAAGAGGGCCTGAGCCCCCTGGAATTCCTCCTGAGGGATCTGGAAGCCAGAGAGGATTTCAGAAAATGGGGCCTTCGCAGGCATCTGGAGTTTTTCCCCGCTCTGATGCAGGAGCGGGGCTTTGTGGATCATGGCTATTACAGCGCCATGATCCTCCTGCGCTGGTATGGCCTTGTAGGAGAGAGCTTCCAGCATATGGAAAGGGAGGTGGCTCAGGCTGCAGGGGCGATCCTCCTGCACAACTTTTATGGGCATATCTGGCAGAAGCTGGAACCGGAACTTCCTGCTCTTAAGCCAGAGCGACATCCTCTGGCCTTCCTCCTTATCCTAAGCGACGAGCTTCAGGAGTGGAACAGGGAAGAGTATGGGAAAAGCAGCAGGAGGGAGAATACCCGGGTCATCCAGCTGGATGCCGGAGAGGATTCTCTTATCGCTTTCTTCCACAGCCTCCTTGATTCCAGAAAAGCCAGTCATACGCCAGTAACCTATAAGAGGAGGATGCTGGAAAGGATCCTGGATCCTTTCAGCATCTATCCCAAAGGCCTTATTCTCAAGGAGGAAGTGGAGCTTCTCCATGAGGAAGAGGAGGCTCCTAAGGCCCTGCGGCAATATATCGCCAGGGTGGAGAATCTGGCTCAGGGCTTGTACCGCAGGGCCCGGAATGGGGAGGCTATGGAAAGCCTCACGGATCGGGAAGCGGAAGAGTACCATAATCAGGCACGCTGGATCCTGGAACAGCTGGAAGAGGCTGGCTGCCTGGCTGTATCTGAGGATGCGGACATTCCTGAAATCCTGGAATTCACCCAAGAGGAAGCTGAAATCCTGGCAGCCTCCATCCATATCAGAAGAAAGGAAGAGGCCTATGGGGAAGGGGTTTCAGAGAGCTTCCTGACTGACCCCTGCATGGGAGATTGGGAGGAAATGGAGGAAGGGTGCAAGGGGTCCTGCTACCAGGAAGCGGAAGCCCTGCTCCCCCTCCTTCGGGAAGCCGGGCTGAAGGGTGCAAGAAAAGGAGCATCTTCCTGAAACCTTCCGCCCCAACCAGAGGGCTTCCATGGTAAGATAGGAACAAAAGCATCAATGGAATGGAGGTTCTCATGCATCCTTTGCTCATGCTCACTCCGGATTATCTCCTCTTTTATCTGATCACCTTCCTCTGGCTGGGAGAATTCCTGCTGTACCCCTCCCGACGGGGGGAGGAGGGATATAGGGAGGGTCAGAGCTACTATCTGATCCTCCTGGGGATTATCAGCTCGATCTCCTTAAGCCTTTTCACGGCGGGACAGGGGATCTGGGTGCTGGAAGGGTCTGTTGGGACCCTGGCCCATTATGCAGGGCTTCTCTTCTATTCCGGGGGGATCTTCCTGCGCTACTGGGGCACCAGGACCCTTGGCCGGCACTTCACCCGGGATGTCCAGGTCCTCCCGGGACAGGAGCTGGTTTCAGCAGGACCCTACCGCCACCTGCGCCACCCCCTGTATCTGGGGCTCTTCCTCCTGACCCTGGGAGTCCCTCTTTTTTACCGCAGCCTGCCGGGAATCATCTATGCCCTGCTGGCCATGGGGGCTTCCCTGAACCATCGCATGGCTCTGGAAGAAAAGGTTATGGAGGATATTCTGGGGGAAGCCTACAGGGAATGGAAGAAGAGGCGTTACCGCTTTATTCCAGGCCTCTATTAGAAAAGAAAAGGAGTAACTTATGAAAAAAAACGTCATCGTGCTTGGGGGAGGCTTAGGGGGACTGTCAGCAGCTATCAGCCTGGCTGCTGATCCCGGGCTCTCCATCACTATCCTTGAAAAGAACCAGCATCTGGGTGGCAAGCTCAATGTTCTGAAAAAGGATGGATTTTCTTTTGATCTGGGGCCCTCTATCTTCACCATGCCCTATATCTTCAAGAAGCTCTTTGACCTCCATGGCCGGAAGATGGAGGACTATCTGGAACTGGTCCCCGTGACGCCTCACTGGCGGAATTTCTTTGAGGGAGGGCGGATCATCGATCTGGAGCCACAGCTTGAAGATATGCGCAAAGCCCCCACCAGCCTTGGGGAGAAGGATATCCGGGAACTGAAGGATTTTCTGGAGTACTCCAGAGGCCTCTATGAATTCTCTGACGAAGTCTATTTCCAGAAGCAGAGCGAGACCCTGATGGAGATTCTCAGGAAGATGAACCCCTTGTCCCTCCTGGGCCGCAGCGACTATTTCCACACCATGGACCAGGGAGTCCGGAAGCGGGTATCCGATCCGGATCTCCAGGATGTCCTGAACTTCTTTGTCAAGTATGTGGGCTCTTCTCCCTATGAGGCCCCTGCTGTGCTGAATCTCCTTCCATATATCCAGTGGGAGTTCGGCCTATGGTATGTGAAAGGGGGTATGTTCGCCCTTTCTGAAGGTTTGGAGCGGCTGATCCGGGAACTGGGGATCCAGGTCCGCACAGGGATAGAAGTCACGGGGATGGAACAGGAAGGGGGAGAGATTAAGATCCTCCAGACGGCCCAAGGGGAGAAGATTCCTGTGGACCTGGTGGTCTCGGACATGGAAGTGATTCCTTTCTATGAGCGGATCTCCAGGGAACCGGAGAAGCGCATCCAGCCATACAGGAAAAAATATGGACCGGCTTGTTCCGGCTTTGCCCTGCACCTTGGAGTGGACCGGGAGTATGAGATCCTGCGGCATCACAATTTCTTCCACTCCAAGAGCCCTGGGAAGCACTTTGACAAGCTTTTCCGCCATCCGGGCCTGACAGATGATCCTACCATCTACCTGGTTGCTCCCATGAAGACCGACCCCTCCCAGGGACCGGAGGGGGGAGAAATCATCAAAATCCTGCCCCACATCCCTGTGGTTCAGAGGGACAACCCTTTCACCCCGGAAGATTATGAGGTTTATGAGGGACACGTTCTGGACAAGCTGGAGCGCATGGGTCTCACGGATCTCCGGAAGCATATTGTTACCAGAGAGCTTTGGACTCCGGAAACGATTGAAGAGATGTACTATTCCAATCAGGGTGCCATTTATGGGGTGGTCTCAGACCGCAAAGCCAACCTGGGCTTCAAAACCCCCAAGCGCAGTCCTTACTATGGGAACCTCTTCTTTGCCGGGGGCAGCACCAACCCTGGAGGGGGGATGCCTATGGTGGTCCTTTCCGGACAGCAGGCTGCAGAGCAGGTCCGGGAACGCTGGCGCAGATAAGCTGTTTCAGATAAGGAAGCCTCCCCTATGGGAGGCTTCCTTATGTATCTGATAATCATATAAAATCTGTTTATGCTCTTCTTTCCTTCCTTCCTGTCCCCACTGGGGGAGGGTATAATGGAAGACAGAGTATGAGAGGGAGGAAATGCCATGAAAGAAATCGATGCCCGGGGTCTTGAGTGCCCCAGACCAGTGATTCTCACCAAGAAGGCCCTGGAAGAGACTGATGAGGTCTCAATCCTTGTGGATAATCTGGCAGCCAGAGAAAATGTTAAGCGCTTCGGGGAGCAGGCCGGATGCAAGGTGACTGTAGTAGAGAACCAGGAAGGGATCCGCCTGCATCTCCTGAAGGTGGGAGAAAAGGAAGAGGCGGGTCAGGGGAATGCCCTTGCTGTCCTGATTAAAAGCCGATACTTCGGGGAAGGAGAAGAACGTCTGGGAGAGGTCCTTATGAGAAGCTTTCTGGTCAGCCTTCTGGAGGGGGAGACCCCTGTGAAGGCCCTGATTTTCATGAACGGCGGCGTCTTCCTCACAACCCAGGGTTCCCCCCTGCTGGAGGTCCTTCAGGCCCTGGAGGAGAAGGGCGCGGAAATCTACAGCTGCGGCACCTGTCTGGACTATTACCAGCTGGGAGACAAACTGGCTATCGGCAAGGTGACCAATATGTACAGCGCAACGGAACTCCTCAGCGGGCCATACAAGGTCCTTAGCCTGTGATGAAAAATCTGGGTCAGCGCTCCCTTCTGGAGATCATGGAGGCCCATCCGGAGACAGAGACTCTGTTCCGGCGCTATGATGAGGCCCTGGGGGCGTGTGTGGTATGCACCCGGCTTTTTGAGACGCCGGAAGGCCTGGAGGAGAATGAGCCTCTGGTTTTCAAGGGCCTTCTTCGGGCTTTGGAAGATATGCTGCAGGAATAAAGAAGAGACCCTTTGGAATTCATGTTCCCATGGGGCCTCTTTTCTTTCAGGGGCAATCTTAGTGCTGGTGATCGCAAGGAGTGGCGCCAGAAGGGAGATCCCCCTGGAGATAGGCCTTAACAGCTGCTTCAGCATCCCCTTTGGCACCAAGGACGGTT
>CAYMDI010000048.1:0-9864 GCA_964389165.1 uncultured Eubacteriales bacterium
CCGCTCGAAATCGCTGTCGATCTTCCGGATCCGCAGGAATTCCATGGCCTGGGCTCCAGTCAGATGGTAGGTACCGGCCCCTTGGGTAAAGGGGACCTTGGGGCTTTCCTCCGCTGTGATATACAGGTCTACCCCGCCAAGAGCGTCTACTACTCTGGGAAGGCTCTGGAAGGAGAGCGTGATGAAATGGCGGATATCCAGACCGAAATTGGCATTCAGGGTCCGGACTGCCAGAGCCGGCCCGCCGTAGGCATAAGCGTGGTTGATCTTATCCTTTCCGTAACCGGGGATCTCCACATAGGAATCCCGGGGGATGGAGAGGATTTTGATCTTATTATGGACGCTGTCCAGAACCAGGATCATAATGGCATCGGAACGGCCTTCCCCTGTTTCGGTATCCACTCCATAGAAGGCCAGAAGGACAATGCCGTCTTCATCCTGATACAGTTCTGATTCTTCAATGCCAAGGTCCCAGTCATCTGTGGACAGGGAATGATAGCCGGAGAGGGATAGGAGATAGGCGATGCCGAACCAGGCTGCACCGCCCAGAAGCCAGAGGACTGTAAGAAGGATTCCTCCCCCCTGGAGGAGCCTCTTCTTTCTTCTCCGGGCCTGCTGTGGGGGGAAGGGCTGGGTGAGGCGGGGCTTTTCAGGGAAAGGGAGCTTAAAGGCCATTGAGGTCATCCTCCTTCAATGCGGCAAGGCGCAGATACAGCAGACCAGCCCGTCTGGCATCTTCCAGGGCCCTGTGAGGGGCATCCTCGGGAAGGCGGAAGTACTCCGACAGGGTAGACAGGCGGCGGTTCCTCACAGGAAGATCCAGCTCCCTGGCCAGAATCAGGGTGCAGACCAGCGGGTTGGCCAGGACTTTCTTAAAGTAGAGACGGCTCAGGAAATCCAGGAAGGCGAAGTCGAAGGCCATATTATGGGCTACCAGGGGGGCATCTCCTGCAAAGTCCAGAAACTGCCGGAAGGCCTCCTCCTCTCCCGGAGCCCCGGCCAGATCCTCCCTGCGGATTCCTGTCAGGCGGGTGATGAAGGGAGGGAGGCTGCGGTGCAGGGAGACAAAGGTCTGGAATTCCTCCACAGCCACTCCGTCCCGGAAGCGGACACAGCCGTATTCGATGATCTGCTGGCGTTCCGGAGGAAAAATCCCCGTGGTTTCCAGGTCTATAGCGATAAATTCATTCAGCATGGGTCACCTCACGCTTCCATTGTCTATCTGGGAAGAGGCCTTGTCAAGGAAGGAAATCCCCTTTCAGGAAATCTTTCGCGATATATTCATAGCAATATCATATGGTTTTCACATTTGTGCCATACCATATAATCAATCCATGAGAAAGGAGACGGAAAAATGGAAAACACACAGAACAGCAATAATACAGTAATCGAAAATCAGGAGGTTCAGGCTGCAGCTCCGGCACCTCAGCATAAAGAGAAGAATACAGCCAAGGCCGCCCTGATTCTTGGGATCATCGGGACAGCGGCGGGAACCCTGGCTCTGGCCCTGATCTTCCTCTTCGGGGCCCTGATGCTTATCGGGCATGGAGGGGATCGTTATGATGATATGGAAGACCGTATGGAAGACATGCGTATGGAAACCCGCTTTGAAGGCAGAGGAGGGATGTGGAAGTAAGATCCCAGGGATGATCGCCTCAAGATAAAGATAAGCTGAAGTGAAATAGCCAATGGAATAAAGAATATCAGGCGGGCCCCCTGGGCCCGCTTTCCTTTGCGGGAAGAGGCTATGTTTTTTCAGGCTTCTCATGTATAATAATTCTATATGTCCCATACCCGAAAAGACAATGGCAAGGAGGCTATGCAATGATCAAAATCCTGTTAGATACCAGCAGCGATATGCCTGAAGAACTGAGAGAGAAATACGGCATCCGCTGGGTAGAATTCCCCATCACCTTCGACACGGATCAGTACCTGGACCAAAAGGACCTTTCTTCAGAGGAGTTCTTTAAGAAAATTGCCGATACGGGAATCATCCCCAAGACCTCCCAGGTTACCCGGAAGCAGTTTGAGGATGCCATCGCAGAGATGCTGGTAGAGCCGGAGGATCATGTCCTGGTCCTGCCCCTCTCTTCCACGCTGAGCGGTACGTATAACGAAGCTGTCCAGGCCCAGGAGACCTTTGGGAAGGACCGGGTCACCGTCATCGATACAAAAGTGGTTACCGTCCTGATCACGGATCTGGCCATCATGGCCGGAGAGATGATCCAGGCCGGAAAAAGCCTGGAGGAGATTGTAGCAGCTATTGAGGCGGAAAAAGGGAAGCGGGAAGCAATCTTCGTCCTGGATACCCTGGAATTCCTCCGCAAGGGCGGGCGTATCAGCTTTGCTCAGTCTGTGGTAGGGGGCCTCCTGAACATCAAGGTGGTACTCCGTTATGCTGATGGCAAGATCATGCCCCATGACAAGGCCAAAGGGAAGAAGCAGGCCTTCAGCATCATGGTGGACTATGTGAAGGAAAACCATCAGCCGGACCGGCGCATCCTCATGGTCCATGCTGTGAATGAGGCAGGAGCCAAAGAGCTGGCGGCCATGATCAAAGAGGAGACGGGCAGGGATGTTGATGTGATCGCCGAAATGGGAGCGGTCATCGGCACCCATGTAGGCCCTGGCACCATCGCCCTGGCCTGTTAGATAAAGGAGACAGTATTGTTCGGAACCATACTCTTGAGCAAGGGCCTGCTGTTTTTCAGCCGCATTCTGGGGAAAGACCCGGCAGGGGCCGGGAAGCTGGCCCTTTTTCTCGATAAACGGATCTTACAGAAGCTCCTTGCCGGGGTGACCCGGGAGGTTATCGTGATTCTGGGGACCACCGGAAAGACCACAACCCGTAGTGTGATCATGGAAATCCTCCGGAAAGAGGGAGATCATGTTGCGGGGAATCCTTATCGCAGAAAGGACCGTTATGGGATCGTAGGGGCCTTGCTTGAACAGGCCCGACTTACCAGAGGCCTTGGTGCGGATTATGTGGTCCTTGAACTGGGAGACCTGGAGACATTGAGCCTTCTGCCTCTCCTGGATCCCCGCCATGTGATCATCACAAATATCCTGAAGGAGCAGATTTCAAGAAAAGATAGCCTGGAGGAAACCCTGGCTGGGATGGAAGCCGCCCTTGGGAAGATTCCTGCCGCCGAGCTCATCCTCAATGGGGATGATCCCCTGGTAGTAGGTCTGACGGAGACCCTTCCGAATCCCAAAACCTATTTCGGGGTGGAAGCCGAAGGGGAAGGCGGGCAGGCCCATGAGCCTTTCCTCTGCCCCCGCTGCAAGGAGCCCCTGTCCTATGAGGCCAGACGGTACAGCCAGCTGGGCAGCTGGTCCTGCCCGGGTTGCGGTCTGGATAATCCTGCACTGGACTATCTGGCCAGAAACATCACCCTGAAAGACGGCCTTTATTTTGACTTCGTCTCTGCAGGAGAGGAATATCCCTTCGACCTGCCCGGACAGGGGGTCTACAATATATACAACATCCTGGGAGCCCTGGCCCTGGCTGAGGAGCTAGGCCTTGGAGTAGAGGCGGCAGAACTGGCTCTGGAGGTCCCTGGCTTCCTGAAGCTGGAGCTTGTCACCTACTATATCCGGAAGCCTGTCTTCTTCTATGAGGCAGAAGGGGAAGCCCATTTCCTGCGCAGTCTGGAGATTCTGGATGAGGACAGGGAAGGGACCCTGGATCTTCTTTTCCTGAATGAGGCCAGCCCTATGGAAGAGGAAAATGCCTTCCTCTGGAATCTGCCTTTGGGTATCTTGAAGAAAGAGAAGATCCGGCGGATCTATCTCACAGGAGACCGGGCCTTCGATATGGCCCTGGCCATCCGCTACCAGGGAGGGAATCAGAACAGCATCCAGGTTCTGGAGGATCCCGAGGAGGCCCTGAAAGCCGCCCTTGGAGGCAAGGGAGACAAGCTTTATGTAATCTGCCGGGGAGAAGGGGCGGAGAGCCTGCGCAAGCGCCTGGAAGACAGAGAAAAGGAATGGAGGCTGAGATAGTGGAGCAGACTGTGATTCTGGGACATCTTTGCAAGGAACAGATGAATGCCTACGGAGACAGCTTCAACATCCAGGTCCTCCAGACCCGCCTCCGGGAACGGGGGATACCGGTGGAAGTCCGGGAATACCCTTTGGGAGAGGAAGCTTCTTTCACAGACTGCGATCTCCTCTATCTGGGCGGTGGGGGCCAGCGGGAGACCCGTCTGGTCCTGGATTTCCTGCGTCCCAGGAAGGAGCTTCTCCGGGAATACCTCCAGTGCGGCGGGACGATGCTGGCCACAGGCAGCGGCTATCATATTATGGGACAGTCAATTCCTGGTGAAGAGGATATCCCCGGTCTGGGCCTCCTGGATATGACCCTTCAGCCCTCCCTGGGGCGGTCCAGGGAGGTTCTGGCTGAAGGGAGCCTGGATGGAAAGCCCCTGTGGGTTCTGGGCTGGCTGGAAGACCTGGATTCCTGCACCCATCCGTACCCGCCTTTGGGGATCATCAGGGAGAAAGAGGGGGAGCGTCCTGAAGGGCTGGTGACCCGGCACTTCATCGGAACCAGTCTGGCCGGGCCGGTTCTGGCCAAAAACAAAGATCTGGCAGACCAGCTCCTGGCCTGGGCTCTGGAAGGAAAGTATGGGAAGCTGCGCCTGCGCCCCCTCCGGGACCCCTTGGAAAATCTCCTGAAAAAGAAGGTCATTCATGAGGTGTGAAATCGTTATTGAGAATGCCCTGCTGGCGGATGGAAGCGGAGGTCCCGCCTATCTTGGAAGCCTGGGGCTCCGGGATGGCCGGATTGCCGAGGTGGCGGAAGCCCCATGCCGGCTTCAGGGAGAGGAAGTCATTGATGCCCGGGGCCTGGTGCTGGCTCCGGGCTTTGTGGATGTCCACAGTCATGGGGATTTCCTGCCCCTACTGGGGGAGGAGTACCGCTATTCCAGATTAAAGCAGGGCATCACTACGGAACTGGTGGGCCAGTGCGGCATCAGCGCCCTGCCCCATTATCCTGAGACCATGTGGGAGTACAGAGAGTATGCCGCTCCGGTGCTGGGAAGTCCGGCAGAAGGCTGGAACTTTACAGGCCTCTTGGATTATGAGGCTCTGATCCGGGGAAGGATGCCCCATAACATGGCTTTCCTCTGCGGCCTTGGGGCCCTGCGGGCAGGAATCAGCGGCCTGTCCTCCCGGGCTCTCACAGACGGGGAAATCCAAGAGATGGCCCGGCGCTATGAGCAAGAGCTGGAGGCCGGAGCTTTTGGGCTGTCTCTGGGACTATCCTATCTCCCGGGGGTCTTTGCCAGGGAAGAGGAGCTCCTGGCCCTGGGGGCTGTAACAGCCCATCACGGAGCCCTGATCATGGCCCATGTCCGAAGCCATGGAAAGGATATGCTTGAAGCCATGGAGGAACTGGTCTCCATCAGCAGGAAGACCGGGGCCCGGATCCATGTCTCCCATGCCCGCTCCTATCAGAACAAGGATTTCGGGGTGGCCTGGGAAGAGATTGTGGCCTTCGGGGAAAGAGTCCGGGAGGAGGGCGTGCCCCTGACCATGGACCAGCACCCTTACACTGCGGGGAGCACCTTTCTGAATCAGCTTCTCCCTCCGGCCTATCGCCGCCTGGAGTGCCTTACTGACAAGGCTCTTCTCCGTGAGGTGGAAAGTACGGTGATGGATCCTGGTTATGCTCCGGCGGGCTGGGATAATTTCATCCGCATGGTGGGTTATGGGAATATCCTGGTGCCAACCCGGGGAGGCACCCTGGAGGACCTGGCAAAGAAGGAGGGGGTCCCTCCCTTCCAGATGCTGGCGGAAATCCTGATTCAAGAAGAGATGAATGCGCCTATGGTGGTCCGGGAGATGTTCAGCCTGGAGGATGCGGCCAGCCTTCTTCGGGCTCCCTATACCTATGTGGGAAGCGACGGCCTCCCTGCAGGTATCCCCCATCCCCGGCTCTATGGGGCCTTCCCTAAAATACTGGGAGAATATGTCAGGGAGCAGGGGATCCTGACTCTGGAAGAGGCGATTGCCAAAATGGCTGGGGGAGCTGCCCTCCTGGGGCTTTCTGACAGAGGGCTCCTCCGGCCTGGCTATATCGCGGATCTGGTGCTTTTCGACCCCAGGGCCATCGGGCACAAAGAAGCCTATGGCGTCATGGGGGAAGCCCCGGAGGGCATTGCCGGAGTCTGGCTTGGAGGCCGTCTGGCCTATGATGGAAAGAACGTCCTGGGAGACCTGGGCATGGTGTTGAGGAGGAAAGAAGATGCTTCGTGATGATGAGCTCCAGGTGATCCGGGAGCAGCTGCCCTTCTGGGAGAAGCTGGATTCCCAGGGAAGGCAGCTCCTTTCTGACAACATCTTCCGCAAGACCTTTGCCAAGGGGGAAAGCGTCTATAGTCCGGAAGCGGAATGCCTGGGGGTCCTGCTGATCATCAAGGGGGAGCTCCGGGTCTTCATCCTTTCTGAAGATGGCCGTGAGGTCACCCTATACCGCATGGCAGGAGGAGATACCTGCGTCCTTTCCGCCTCCTGCATCCTCAAGAGCATCACCTTTGATGTCTATGTAGAGGCAGAACAGGAGACAGAGGTGCTGATTATCAACATTGCCGCCTTTGGCCGTATTGCCAGGGACAATGTCTATGTGGAGAATTTCGCCTTGCACAATACAGTCGAGCGCTTTTCCGAAGTGATGTGGGCTATGGAGCAGATCCTCTTCTTAAGCATTGACAGAAGGCTGGCGGGATTTCTTCTGGAGGAGGCCAGGAAGCTGGATACAAAAACCCTGGCTTTGACCCATGAGCAGATCGCCCGGTATATCGGGTCTGCCCGGGAGGTGGTCTCCCGGATGCTCAAATCCTTCCAGGAGGAAGGGCTGGTGGAACAGTCCCGGGGCAGGATCCGGATCAAAGACAAAAAAGGATTAGAGGCGTACCTCTAATCCTTTTTTTCTCGTATTACGCCTACCAGCCCTGCTTGTAGCGGCTGCCGGGATAGCGGGCCATGCCCCCGGCGATATTCACCACGTCATAGCCTGCGGCCCGTAGCATCCTGCAGGCAGAACCGCTGCGGCTTCCGGAGTGGCAGACCAGATAATAGGTCTTGCCCCTTTCCAGGTAATCCTCCGGCGCCATGAGGAGCTGGTTCATCGGGATGTTTTCTGCTCCCTCCAGCATTCCTAAAGCACATTCATAAGGCTCCCGGATATCCAGAATCTCTTCCTTCCCCAGAATCCGGTCTACTTCTGCAATGCTGATCTGGCCCTCTTGGGACTGCATGTGTGCGTTCATTCTTCCCCCTATTTCAGAAGGCTCATCAGGGCTTCTTTGGACTGGAAGCCAACTGTGGAATTGGCAACCTTGCCATCTTTCACCACAACCAGGGTGGGGATGCTCATGACGTTGAAGGCCTGAGCCAGCTCCATTTCCTCATCCACATTGATCTTCCCTACCTTAGCTGTTCCTGCAACTTCGTTGGAAATCTCTTCCACCACAGGACCTACCATTCTGCAGGGTCCGCACCACTCAGCCCAAAAGTCCAGCAGGACAGGCTTATCTGATTTTAAAACTTCATCTTCAAAATTCTCTCTGGTGATTTTTACTGTTGCCATAGCCGCATCATTCTCCTTTAATACGGGGCTGTACCCCTTGTTTCTGTCCCCATTATATTCCACATTGAAAAGGCTGCTCCGTGAGCAGGTCACAATGAGCGGATGTTTTCCAGGAGGGCTTCCCGCTCATTAGGAAGCTCTCCTCGCAGCACGGCTTCGAAAAGACCGGCCAGAAGGGCTCCCCGCTCCCTTCCTGGAAGGGCAGGGGGAAGATCCTGGCCCTTCAGGGCCAGATCCCGGATATCCAGGGCCGGGAAGGGCAGGGCCCTTCCTCCCTGGAGGAGGAGGAGCTCCCTGAGAAGAGGGAGCCTGTAGCCCAGGCTGCGGTAGGCCTGGAGCAGGTCATCCTCCCGGACCAAGGTGGCAAGAAGGGCCGCTTCTTTCAGCTGGGCGGTCTTAAGGATTCCCGGAGAGGAAAGGCGCAGGGTGCGGACCAGATCGATGCCTGCCTGTGGATCAGGAAGGGTGGAAAAGAGGGCAGCCAGACGCAGCTTAATCCCGGGAAGGGTGTCCAGCAGGGCCCCGGGGAACTGAGTCAGGCCGGGGAGAAGCTGGCGGAGAATCGGTCCGGCTAAGGGGGAGAAGGTGCTCAGGGTGCCGTCCAGGAAGCCCAGAAGCTCTTTGGCTGCCCGCTCCCTGGAGACATGGACAAGGAGAGGAGACAGTTCAGACATGGCTTGTGCTGTCTCCTCCTCCAGACGGAAATCCAGGGTTGCGGCAAAGCGCAGGCCTCGGAGGATGCGTAGAGGATCTTCCCGGAAGCGCTCCAGAGGATCCCTGATAGCCCGGAGCAGGCGGTTCTCCAGATCCTCACGCCCTCCCCAGGGATCCTGAAGGCCTTCTGCTGGGCTGTACCACATGCCATTGACAGTAAAATCCCGGCGTCCCAGGTCCTCTTCCAGGGAGGTGGTAAAGGCCAGCCTGGAGGGGTGGCGGCGGTCCCGGTAGTCTCCCTCCTGGCGCCAGGTAGTGATTTCCACCCGCTCCCCGTGATAGAGGAGGGTCATGGTTCCAAAGGCAAGGCCTGTAGGAATCAGGGTGCTTCCGGGGAAAAGGGTTTGAAGATCCTGGGGCAGGACTTCTGTAGAGATATCCCAGTCCTTGGGAAGGCGCTCCAGAAGGAGATCCCGGAGGCAGCCCCCCACCAGGCCTCCCCGGACGCCATGGTCGGAAAAGGTCTGAAGAAGCTCTCTAATGGTCTGTGGCAGGGCTTTCATGACGGCTGCTCCTTGGCTCTAAATATTTCCGGCTTTCCCGCTGGTTCCTCCGCAGGAAGAAGAAGGAGAGGAAGGCTGTGCAGATTTCAGATAAGGGGACGATGAGATAGATTCCTGTGACGTAGAAGAGGCGGGGCAGGAGGATGATGAAGGGCAGCATGAAGAAGACCACACGCCCCAGAGAGAGGAAGATGCTGGTCTTGGTCTTGCCGATGGACTGGAAGTACATAGCAGAAAGGATATTGAGCCCGGCAAAGGGCAAGGCGTACATGACCAGATAAAAGCCCCTTCGGGTGAGGTTCAGAAGCTGGATATCTTGGGAGGAGAAGATCCTTACAATCTCTTCGGGAAAGAGATAGAAAAGAAGGCTGTAAGCCAGGGAGAAGCCTCCTATCAGAAAGAAGCTGAGCTTCAGGAGCTGGGTTACCCGGGCAGGGCTCTCCTTGGCATAGTTGAAGCTGAGGATGGGCTGCATCCCTCCCACAAAGCCGTTGATCAAAAGCCAGTATACAGTGAGGGCATAGCCGATGATGCCGAAGCTGGAGACGTAGAGCTCGTTTCCATAATGGAGGAAAAGGCGGTTATGGACCAGGAGGAGGGCCAGGGTGGAAAGCTGGATGACAAAGCTTGTCAGGCCTCCTTTGAGGATGCTGAAGTAGGAGCGATAGCGCTCCCGGAAGCGGTTGGGGGCCACCTTCATGAGAGGCTCCCTGCGAAGCATGAAGAAGAGGATGGCTGTGGCTGTGGCCTGCCCGCTGATGGTGGCCAGGGCTGCCCCGGCCATTTCCAGGTTGAGGATGAAGATAAAGACGTAGTCCAGAAGGATGTTCACCAGGGTGCCTGCGACCATGGCCAGCATCACCCCACGGGGATGGCCCAGGTTCTTTAGGATATCCCCAAGGAAAATGGGCAGCATATAGATGGTGCTGCCCAAGAGGATGATGGTGATGAAGCTCTGGGCCAGATCCACCACCAGGCCATCGCTGCCCTTCCCCAGAAGGCTCATGATCTGGGGGGTGAAAATGCTTCCAAGGGTGGTCAGGAGGGCCA
>CAYMDI010000049.1:0-9662 GCA_964389165.1 uncultured Eubacteriales bacterium
TCCTTCTGCTGCCGGAGCAGTATTCTCATCTGGAAGATCAGGTGGTCCGGAGGATGGAACGGAACCTCTACAGCCTTCATGATCTCCCGGAGGAAGCCAGAGAAGGGGCCAGAGCCTGGCAGGAAGGGCTTCACAGGAAGGCGCCGGACATCTTCTCCAGAGACTTCGATCCCATCCGCATCCTGAAGGTCCGGGAGGGTCAGGAGTACTTCACCTATAAGCTGGAGGTGTCACCGGAAGAGGGAAACAGGGTCCGGGATCGCATGGTTCTGGTGTGTACAGAGGAAAGCGATCTGGGCCAGAGCATTGCTGAGAGCTGGGACTACCTTGTCCGGGTGCCGGAGGGGAAGGAACCTTATGAGGGAATCGCCGCGGCTGTGGCTGAAGCCGGACTGCAGGGCTATTACCCCGGGGCCTATTCCCTCTATGATAATATAGCGGCCTATGTAAGCATGCATCTGAAGGCTCTGGGGGAAGCCCTGGCCATTATGGGGGTCTGCCTCTTTGCCATGGTTATCCTTATCCTCTATGGAACTGTCCTTTATCTGGAACGGCGCAGAACTGAACTTGCGGTACGGCTATTCCAGGGCTACGGCTATGGAGCAAGGCATGGCGGCCATCTTCTGGGGACTGTGCTCTTCTATCTTCTGTTCCTGCCCATGGCTCTGCTGGCAGAGGGGAAAGAGGCGGGGCTCCTGCTGGGCCTTCTGGGGCTCCTGGCTGCCGGGGATCTTCTGGCCTCCATCCTGGTCCTTCTCTTCCGGGAGAAGGCTCATCTCAATGAAACCCTGAAAGGAAGCTGACCATGGAAATGATGATCCGTTTGCAGAAAGCCGGGAAGTCCTATGGGGGCCAGCATGTTCTGGAGGGCCTTGATCTGGATATTCCCAAAGGGGCTATGACAGCCATTGTGGGGAAAAGCGGCTCGGGAAAGTCCACCCTCCTGAATATTCTGGGGCTCCTGGAGGAGCCGGATCAGGGGGAGCTGTTCCTGCTGGGGGAGCAGGTCCGGAAGGGAAGCCGGCATCAGCGGACCCTCTTTCTCCGGAAGACCATCAGCTATCTCTTTCAGAACTATGCTCTGGTGGACCATGGTACCGTGGGGTATAATCTGGACCTGGCCCTGCACTATGTGAAGGGAAGCTCCCGGGAGAAGAAGCGCTGGAAGGAGGAGGCCTTAGCCAGGGTGGGCCTGCCGGGGATAGAGGGTAAGAAAGTCTGCCACCTTTCAGGAGGAGAGCAGCAGCGGGTGGCCCTGGCCAGGATCTTCCTGAAGCCCTCCTGTCTGATTCTGGCTGATGAGCCGACAGGCTCTCTGGATTCCGGAAATGCCCGGATGGTGCTGGACCTTCTCCATGAGCTCCACCGGGAGGGGAGGACGGTCCTGGTGGTGACGCATGATCCTCTGGTAGCCGGGGAATGCCAGGAGGTCCTTGAAATTGAAAGGGGTGGGATCCGCAGGCTCCGATAGGAGGATTGCGGAAAAAAGAGCTCCGGCATTTTGCCGGAGCTCTTTTAATTATCCCCTTTAGGGTGCTGATGATGGGCCGATGACCTGGTTTCTTCCATTGTTCTTGGCATTGTATAGGTTCTTATCCGCTTCTTCCAGCAGTTCTTCTTTAGTCTTCTGTCCCTGATAGACAGCTACTCCTGCGCTGACGGTGAGAGGGATTCCATTGGGAAAAGGATGCTCCTGGATGCGTTTGCGGATCCGATCACAGACAGAGACTGCATTCTCCCCGGAGGTCTTGGGGAAGATCAGCAGGAATTCTTCTCCACCAAAGCGGGACACGCTGTCCAGCCCTCGGATACTGCCCTTCAGGACGTTAGCCAGTTCTTTCAGGACCTGATCTCCCACAAGATGCCCATAGGTATCATTGATGGCTTTGAAATGGTCGATATCCATGATGGCAATGGAAAGGGTGTAATCTGCATCCCGAGACTGGTACATCCTTGCCAGGAGCTCCTCCATGGCTCCCCGGCGGTTGGGGATTTCCGTCAGCGCATCTGTACTGGCCTGAACCTCCAGGATCTGGGTTGTGCTCTTTAAGGATTCCTGCTCCATCTTCTGCGCCGTGATATCGAAGACAATCCCTGCAGCAAAGAGAGGCTGCCCTTCAGGCCCCCTCCTGGTGATCTTGCCCCTGTCATGGAACCAGCGCCAGCTGCCATCCTTGGCCTGGATTCTGTATTCGCAATCATAGACAGGCAGAAGCCCTTTCATATGATCCTTCATGACCTACATGGTATGCTGGTAATCCTCAGGATGGACTTTGTCTGTGAAGAAGGAGTAGTGCACTCTTTCAGGCACCTCTTCCACAGACAGGCCAAGGGCCTGGACCTTCAGAGGATTGAAGTTCACAGTGTCTGTGACGATATTGTAGTACCAGTGGCCCAGATTCCCGGTTCAGGAGAAGTCCAGACGGTCTTCCCGGGCCTTTTCCTCCATCAGCTGCTGGTTTAATTGCTCCAGTTCCTCAATCCGGACAATCAGTTCGGATTTTGTCATTTTATTGTAGTTCATGGGTCTCCTTTACAGAAAAAGCACCCCGGCCCAGACAAGATCCTTCTGGTTTCCGGGGCGTATTCCCTCAATAGTTCAAGTCTATGTTCTGATTCTATCATAAGGGACTGGGGGATACAATCTGTGTCTGAAGGAAGAAACATCTCTCTTCCCTTGACAGGGGATGAAATGAAATGTAGCATAAGTGCATAAACATATTCCCATATTAGAATATGAGGTGATCTGATTGAAAAACCCTGTTCAGCTCCTGAAGCTACTATCGAATGAGACAAGGCTGCGGATCCTCCTGCTCCTGGAAAGGGAGAGGCTTTGCGTCTGCCAGCTTACTGGCATCCTGGGAGAATCCCAGCCCACGGTGTCCAAGACCCTGTCCAGGCTACGGGATCTGGACCTGGTGACAGATCTGCCTCAGGACAGGTTCGTCTACTATACTCTGAAGAGAGATCCCCAGCTTCAGGCCTACCTTGAGGCTGTGCGCAAGGAACCTCAGGCCTTCCCTGTGATGGTGGAGGATGAGAAAAGGCTGGAAGGGAAGGACCGCTTTCTTGAAACCTGCAGCACCCTCTGAGCAAAGAATAGATCGCCGTGAAAGGAGAAAAATATGAATCACGTGTTCCAATGGATAAATGACCAGTTTCTGAAAATGGAGTGGCTTTATGAGCTGTTCCGGATCCTGGTGGAGGATCTTCTCGGATGGAAGATTACAGAGAGGTTAGGGGGCAGCCTGCATTTCTTCCTGTATGACACAGTGAAGATCTTCCTTCTCCTCTCAACACTAATCTTTTTTATCTCCTATATCCAAAGCTATTTCCCTCCGGAGCGGACCAAAAAGATCTTAGGCCGGGTGAAGGGCCTGCCGGCTAATATTCTGGCTGCCCTTCTGGGGACAGTGACTCCCTTCTGCTCCTGCTCTTCCATTCCCTTATTCATCGGCTTTACCAATGCGGGGCTGCCCTTGGGCACTACCTTTTCCTTCCTCATCTCCTCTCCTCTGGTCGATCTTGCTTCAGTCATTCTGCTGGCCAGCATTTTCAACTGGAAAATTGCCCTGGCCTATGTGCTTGTAGGTCTGGTCATTGCTGTCGTTGGTGGCGGTATTATCAGCAGAGCACACATGGAGGACCAGGTCGAACCCTTTGTATACAAAGGAAGGGGAGGAAATGAAGTTTCAGAAGTGCGGCTGAATCGGAGAGAGCGTCTGGCTTATGCCTGGGAGCAGGTTCTGGAAATCATCCGGAGGGTCTGGCTATATATCCTCCTTGGTGTGGGTATCGGCGCGCTCATTCATAACTGGATTCCGGAAACTTTCATTACGGCTATCCTTGGTCAGGATAAGTGGTATTCTGTTCTCTTGGCAACTGTGGCAGGGATTCCCATGTATGCGGATATATTCGGTACCCTGCCGATTGCCGAAGCCCTGGTAGGGAAAGGGGTAGGGATTGGGACCGTACTGGCCTTCATGATGGCTGTGACAGCACTTTCCCTGCCCTCTCTTATCATGCTGAAGAAGGTGGTCAGGGGCAGGCTCCTCGGGCTGTTTTTAGGACTTGTGGCGGCAGGAATCCTGCTTATGGGCTATCTCTTCAATTTATTCAGCTATCTATTCCTCTAAGGGAAGATCCATATCGGAAAGGAGTATCAAAATGATCATCAAGATTTTAGGAACAGGCTGCAGCAACTGTAAAAAACTGGAAGAAAATGCACGGAAGGCCCTGGCTGAATCCGGGCTTTCGGGAGAAGTGCAGAAGGTGGAAAATCTGGAAGAGATTATGGCCTATGGGGTCATGTCCACGCCGGCCCTCGTCCTGGATGAGGCTGTGGTATCCTTTGGAAAAGTCCTGAATCCAAAAGAGATTCTGAAACTCCTCCTGAAATAGGGTGGGAACCTAAGATGGGAAAGGGCGACAGTAGTGTCCCCCTTCTCCATCTTTTTTTTGCAAGGTAAAGGAATATAATGGAGGAGACAAAGAAGGGAGGAATCCAGCCATGTCCATGCGCATCCGGATCATCGGGGGGATTTTCGGGCTTCTGGCAGGGCTTGTCCTGCTGCTAAATTTCCAGACCATCACCCAAGAGCAGGACCAGCTGCAGGAGGTCCGCCTCCGGGCTTTGGCTTTCCAGGAGGGAAGGCTGTTTGCTGACCGTCTGCAGAACATCCTCAATCAGAACCTCGCCTATGCGGAGTTCTTCAAGGTGCTGCTCCAGGAAGATCCGGATATGCCCCTGGAGGAGCTGGAGGCCTATGCCAGCTATGTGCTGGAGCAGAAGCAGGGAATCGCCAGCATCTCCCTGGCCCCAGGGGGAGTTGTTACCACAATCTTCCCCCTGGCGGGGAATGAGGCTGCTATCGGCCATGATCTCCTGAATGATCCGGAGCGTTCCCAGTATGCCAAAGAGGCGATGGAACGCAGGGTTCCAGTCTCACAAGGTCCTGTTGAGGCTCTACAGGGAGGCTTGCGGATCTTCAACCGCAGTGCGATCTATGTGGAAAAGGACACAGGGGAAGAATTCTGGGGCTTTTCGGTCATCATGATGGACTTTGACGCCCTGCTTGCAGAATCTGATCTGCTCTCCCGGCGGGATGGCTTCCGTTTTGCCCTGAAGGTGGAGGGCAAAGGGGGGGAAGAGGACTTCTTCTGGGGGAGCCGGGAGATTTTCCAGGAGGAGGCCCAAGTATTGGAGGTGGCCCTCCCCGACCAGTCATGGACCCTGGGAATTCTCCCAGAGGAGGGCTGGAGCGTTCAGGGGCATCCTCTTTTGCGCTTCCCCCCTGTATATTACATCCTTCTGGCCGGGACTGTGGTCCTGGCATACCAAATCGCTGTTCTGTTCCAGCTGAGGTCTCTTGAAGCTTCCAGGGACTCTCTGACAGGAGCCTTAAACAAGCGTAGTTTCGAGACCATTGTAAAATCCAGGCTGGGAGCAGGAAAGAAGGGGAAAGGGGTCCTTCTTCTGGATCTCAATGATTTCAAACTGATCAATGATACCTATGGCCATCCTGCTGGGGATCAGGTCCTTCGGGAGGCGGCTGCAGGAATCCGCAGAGCGCTGCGCAGGAAGGATCTCCTCTGCCGCTATGGCGGGGATGAATTTGCCATTTTCCTGGAGGAGGTTTCCGGAAGGGAAGATCTGGAAGCTGTCCTCCGGAGGATCCGGGAAGAGACGGGGAAACCCTCCCAGCTGGAAGGGGTGATGGTGGCTGTCTCCCTGGCCGGTGGAGGAGCCCTCTATCCAGAAGAGGGGGAGAGTCTGGAAGCCCTTCTTGAAAAAGCCGATCGGGCCATGTATCAGGATAAAGCCAGAAAAAACAAGCAAAACTGAAACAGAGCCTTCCATCTTCGGACCCCCGGGAATCCCGGGGGTTTTCCTTTACGGAAGCAGGGGTATCGGGTATAATGGGTATATAAAATGAACAGTTTACAAATAAGGAGGGCGGGATGAGGAAGGCGCCATATATTATGGCTGTATGCGTAGGAGAAGAGGGGCTGCACCAGCGGTGCGCTTCTCTTGTGGAAGACTGTCCCGAAACATGGAGCCTCCGCTCCTTCTTCTCCAAAAAAGCCCTTCTGGAAGCCCTGGAAGGAGGGGAGCGCTTCCAGCTTCACCTTATAGAAACAGGTCCCGGGGATCCCCCTTCTCCTGAATTATGCAGAAGGATCCGCCTGCTGGATCGGGAAGCCTATCTGGTCCTGCTTGCTTCTGGGCGGATCTCCCCATCAGGCTATTCTTTGGGCTTCAGGGATTATCTCATCAAGCCTTTTTCCGATGAGGCTTTTTACAGAGTTCTGGAACGGGCGGCTCTTAAAGCGCCCATTTATTCCCTGATGCTGAGGGGTACCGGGAAGCGCTTAGCCCTTGGGGATATCCTCTATCTGGAGTCCTTTGGCAGGAAGCTGGTCATCCGTACCAGAGGGGAGCGCTATGAGATTTACGGTTCCATTGAGAAGGAGGAGCGGCGCCTTTCCGGCAGGGGCTTTGTGCGGATCCACCGCTCCTACCTCCTGAATCTTGAGGCGGTGGAAGGCCTTCAGGGGAACCAGATCCTCCTTCAGAACGGGGAGCTGCTGCCGCTGTCCCGGCTGCGCCGGAAGAGGCTGCATCCACTGCTCCGGAAGGAGAATGCAATTGGTGACATAGGGACGACATCTCGTGACAATCCTCTTGCATGACGGGCCTTCTCTTTTTATGATGGGAAGGTGATAAGGGGGTGTCTCATGTCAATACTTACCAGAAAAGAAATATTCGGCCTGCTGGGTACCTTGGGGGAGATGGAGCCTGGGGCTCTTGGTTCTATGGAAGAGGTCCTGGTGCGGATGACCCGATCTACTTCCCCCCTGATCCGCCGGGAGGCCTGCCTGCTTCTGGGCCGTGGGGGGATCGGGAGAGAGGCTCTGCTGAACCTTCTGAAGGATAGCCATACAGCGGTCAGGGAATATGCTGCAGAAGCCTTGGGGATGAAGCCGCTGTCTCCGGAAGCAAGAGAGGCTCTTCTGTGTCTGGCGGCAGCAGACCCTGCAGGCAAGGTCCGGGCTGCTGCTGTGCGGGCTCTGGCTGCAGGCTGGGGGAAGCGGGCCCCCAAGGCGCTTCACAGAATCATCTGTCAGGAGCTTCTTCCAGGGGAACGCAGCGCCCTGGCACGGCTGGCCTGTTATGAGTCTATGTGCCTTCTGGATCCGGGCTGTGCCCTGCATAAGATTCTGGAACTATATAAGGATGCGGGCATCAAGGTGAAATCCGGGATTCTGGAGGCCCTTTTCCTGCTTCTCTCTCCTGAAAATGCGGAAATGATTCATGACTTCCTTCAAGGCCTGATGCCGGATGAGGAGGCTTTCATGGTTCAGGAATCCCACCATAATCTCCAGGCTGCACTTGCACAGATACGGGATTAGGCTGTGGGCATGGAGGGCTTCTTTGAATCCGGGCTTGTTCCAGAGGGGGTATCAGTGATATAATCTCTTGAGAAGATAACAGGCTTCTTTCCCAAGGGCCTTTAAAGGAGAGATTGATCTTGAAGAAATGGCTACTTCCCCTATTCCTTTCCTTCCTCTTCCTGGCAGCTGGCTGTACGGCTGTGCCCCAAGAGGATCCGGAGGAGGTGCTGGACCGCTATTATCGGCTGGTTCAGGAAGAGAAGTTCTCTGCGGCTTATGATTTGCTTTCGGAACTGACCCGCCAGGAGATTTCGCGGGAGGACTATATCCGGGCCTATGAGCTTCAGGGGGAGATGGACAGCCTTCTGCTGGCAGAACTGGAAAAGGTCCGGGAGGACAGGGAGAAGAAGCTGGAGGGAAGGACCTATCACTATGTGGCGGAATTCAAGGTGACGGAAACCCTGAAGCTGCACACGGAAAAAGAGCGGGAAGTCCTGATGGACCCTTACACCCGGTATATGGTTAGCGAGAACGGACAGTGGAAGGTCTTCCGGGGGGATGAGGATCTGAAAGGCCTTCTTGGGGATATCCTCATCGAACTGGCTTATCACCTGATTACAGGGGAAGCGCTGGAGAAGGATCTTATCAGGGGGGAGAGCCTCCTGAAGGAAGCCCTGGAGGAGCCGGAACATGGAGAAGCCTATTACTGGCTGGGCTATCTTTCTCTGGAGCAGGGGTCCTATGAGAAAGTCCTGGATTATGTTGAAGATTATCTGAAGGGCGAGCTGGAAGGAGTGGATCAGGGAGATGCCTGGGTCCTTACAGGCTCTGCCTATGAGGGGCTGGGGAATATGGAAGAGGCCAGAAAAGCCTATGAGGAAGCTCTGGCTGCAGATCCCGGGAACCAGTATGCGGCGGAGCGCCTGCAGAGCCTGGTGCCCTGATTGCGGATTCATAACATCAAAAAGCGAAAAAGAAGGGAGATGCCTGTGCATCTCCCTTCTTTTTCAGTGTAGGATGGATATTTACGCCTTTCCTGCTTTTAGGTTCCTTCTTATTCAGTCAGGCAGGTGCCATCGCAGTTCTCACCTGTACCATCTTTCAGCTGTTTTCTCAGCTGATCGCCGTTTCCGGCGCCTTCCCTGGCACCCTCCCCAGTGCCATTACCGGCACGGCTGCGGGTCATGGTTCCAGCACCATCCCCTGTGCAGAGGTTTTCTTCCTGGACTGTGGTATCTTCAGTCATGATCAGGCTGGCCTCTTCAGCAGCAGCTTCTTCCGCTGCAATCAGGGTTGTGTCTTCTGTGAAAGTATCATCTTCAGCCATCAGGCCGCCGATGGGGACAAGGATCAGACCAGCGGTCATGAGTCCCATAAGAACGTTTCTTTTTTTCATGTCTTTCATTTCTCCTTTTCTATTCGGTTATATTAATCCAGGTTCAGGATGCTTTACTCTGTGAGGCAGGTGCCGTCGCAGATCTTACCAGTACCGTCTTTCAGCTGCTTCTTCAGCTGATTCCCCTTTCACCTCCTTTCTGTCCTTTCCGGAAGAGGTATCTCCTCCTTCCTGATTAAAGAATACAAGGTAAAAAAAGAAAAGAAAGGGCTTTTCCCTACCTTTCACAGGGGTTTCACCTCTCTTTCACCAGAGGGCCTCTGCCTTGCATCCTAGCCTATCCATGATAAGATAATTAAAAAAGGAGGCGGGTTTTATGGAGGGTTTTAAGGCACAGGAAATCAAGCTGCGGCTGGAAGATCCCCAGAGCCTCAGCGGACTGATGCAGGAACTGGAGGAAGGGGAAGGGACAGAGATCCGGCTGGAGACTTTGTACTACGATACCTCGGACCTGGATCTGCACAGAGCTGGCTATGCCTATCTGGTGAACCTCCTCCCAGATGAGGTTCAAGGGGAAATCAACCCCAGAGGGACATTCCAGGGCGGGATATCTGCCATGGAGGACTGGACCCGGCCTCAAAAGGATGAAAGACCTGACCTGGATGCTTTTCAGGACCTTCCTGTTTGGGCGGTGCTGAAGGAAGCCGTGGGGGAGAAGGAACTGGAGCTTCTCTTTGCGGTCCGCTACAGGCGTATGGCTGCAACCCGGTTCTGGCAGGATGGGAGCCGGATTGACTATTATCTGGACAGGGGGACGGTAGCAGGGAGGGGGCTGTCTGAGAGCCTCCTGGAAGTGAAGCTCATCCTCCGGGAAGGCAGGAAGGAGGCCCTCCTGGAAGCAGCAGAGGAACTTCAGGGACGATATCCCCTG
>CAYMDI010000050.1:0-9540 GCA_964389165.1 uncultured Eubacteriales bacterium
GCCCGGGGCTTCACTGAAACAGGCCATGTGGAAGAGGGGGATGACGGCCGGCGGGTGGCACTCCGAGGGGTTGCAGGCCCAGTGAAGGAACTGCGGACCCGGAACAATGAGTCCATGTGTACCTTCCAGCTGGAGGATGAAACCGCGGCCTTTGATGTGGTGGTCTTCCCCCGGGTATATGCAGAATCCAGGGAGCTCATCCGGGAGGGCCAGGTGGTTCTGGTAGGAGGCCGTCTGCAGATCACGGAACGGGACAGTAAGATTCTGGCGGAAAAACTCGCTCCCCCTGAAAGCCCTGGAGTTCTGAGCGGGTACTTCCGGGTGGAGGCGAAGAAGCCCAGAGGGGGCGGGCTTATCCTTCAGGTTAAGCAGGAGCAGCAGGGTTCCCGTCAGCTGGAAGATCTGAAGAGGCTCCTTCTCAGCCATCCGGGGAAAACCCTGGTGACCCTGGTGATAGGTGAAAAGTCCTACCGCCTGGGAGAGGGTTATGGCATAGCAGATGGCCAGGAAATCCGCCAGGCTTTGGCGGCGTATGGGGAGGTAATGGAAAAATGATAAAAGCGATCTATCCGGGAACATTCGATCCCTTCACCAATGGTCATCTGGATATCCTGTCCAGAGCGTCCCTGCTTTTTGACAAGGTTGTCGTTGGCATTGCAGAGGATACGGATAAGGAGATCCTCTTCTCCATGGAGGAGAGGAGAGCCTTTGTAGAAGATGGCGTACGCCATCTGAAGAATGTGGAGGTGGTCCCCTTCAAGGGGCTGCTGATGCATTTTGTGGTGAGCCAAGGGGCCACGGCCATCATCCGGGGCCTGCGGGCTGTTTCGGATTTCGAATATGAATTCCAGATGGCCCTGATGAACAGGAATCTGGATCCCAGGGTGGAAACGGTCTTCCTAATGACAAGCAGCGAGTATGCCTTCCTCAGTTCCAGCATCATCAAAAGCGTGGTCCGGCTGGAAGGGGATATCGCAGGCCTGGTCTCTCCTCTGGTGGAGGATGCTCTGAAGGAGAAGTACCGGAAGGGTCTGAGCCATGGCAGGGAATAGAGGCAGGAAGCGCAGGACCCGGATCCTCTGCACCATCGGGCCGGCTGTGGATGCCCGTTCCAGCCTGAGGCGGCTGATGCGCCAGGGTTTTGATATAGCCAGGCTTAATTTCTCCCATGGCAGCCATGAAGAACATCGGGAGCGTATTGCCCTGATCAGGCAGCTGAATCTGGAACTGGGCTGCAATACAGCCATCCTCCTGGATACCAAAGGTCCGGAAATCCGCACGGGAGAGGGGGAAGCCTTTCTGAAAAAAGGCGGGGAGGTCCGGATTACAGTCCGGGGAGAAGCCACCACCCCGGAAGGTTTTTCAGTGAGCTACAGGAATCTGCCCCGGGAAGTCTCTCCGGGAGACCGGATCCTCCTGGATGATGGACTGATCTCCCTGGAAGTGCTGGAAGCCAAGAGCCTTTCCATCCGCTGCCGGGTAGAGAACAGCGGTGTCCTGGGAAGTAAAAAAGGCGTAAATATTCCCGGGGTAAAAATCCGCCTGCCGGGTATCAGCGAAAAAGACAAGCAGGACCTCCTCTTCGGGGTCGCGGAAGATGTGGATTTCATTGCCTTATCCTTTGTACGTTCTCCCAGGGATATCCGGGAAGCCCGGAAGATTCTGGGGGAGGCCGGAAAGGGAATCCAGATTATCGCTAAAATCGAAAACCGCCAGGGGGTGGAGGAGATTGACGGGATTCTGGAGGAGGCGGATGGCATTATGATCGCCCGGGGGGACCTTGGGGTGGAGATCCCCATCAAGGAACTCCCGGGGATCCAGAAAAGCATCATCCGCAAGGCCAGAATGGCCGCCAAGCCTGTCATCGTGGCGACGCAGATGCTGGACTCCATGATGCGCAATCCCCGGCCCACCCGGGCCGAGGTCAGCGATATCGCCAACAGCATCCTGGACGGAACCGATGCCATCATGCTGTCAGGAGAGACGGCTTCCGGAAAGTATCCCCATGAGAGCCTGAAGACCATGGATGAGATTGCAAGGGAGATTGAAGGAGAACTCCCCCTCCTGGAGCCTATGCATTTCAAGAAGCTGAAGAAAGCGGAGTCCAGGGTGGATCTGATCACGTATAGTGCGGCAGATATGGGGAAGCGCCTGGGGGCCTGCGCTTTGCTTATTCCAAGCAACAGCGGCAGGACCGTGCGCCGGGTATCCCGGTACCGGCCTTCCATTCCCATCATCGCACTTGTAGATAATGAAAAGCTCACCCGCCAGCTGATGCTGGTCTGGGGTGTGGAAAGCATCAATCTGGCCGGGGGGTATTCCGGTACTGACGAACTGATAAAAAGAGGAGAGGAGGAGCTGGTGAAGCGTAAGCTCTGCCGCAAAGGGGATCTGATTGTGGTTACTGCAGGAATCCCCATCAAGAAAGCAGGTACAACCAATATGATCAAGATCCAATGTATAGGGGGGGAATAAGCTTATATATTGGAGGGAAATTGAAAACAAAGCTTAATGAAAATTTTTTCAACGAGATCTCCGGCTCGGCCCTGCTGAGCCGGCGGGAGACGGCGGTATTCCTGGAGCAGAAGGGAGTCCCTCAGGGACTGGGAGACCGCCTCTATTCCTTTACCCGGGGGGAGCCTCACCTGACAGCAGCCTTTGCGGAATCCTATGATTCCTTAGGGGATGGTCTGGAAGGCTTCCGCAGGGAAGTCTGCAGTCTCTATGCCAGCCTCTTCGCCTTTGGCTCTCTGGGGGAAATGCAGCTGCTCCACGCCTGCTCTCTGGCTGGAGAAGTGCCCTTTCCTCTGATGCCCAGGCTGGCCTGGCGCTTCCGCCAAAGCAGCTTTCAGATCAGCCAGAAATCCCGGATCTACCGGATTTTTTTTGAAGAAAGTGGGTCATATATATTGTTCCCGTTTTTTCAGGAATTCCTGGCAGGAGAAGCAGAACGGCATCTTACAGAAAGCCAGATGCTGGAGTGCAGGCAGATCCTGCTGGAAGAGATTCTGGGAGGAGGGCCATTCCGCTGTGCTTTCCTGTCCCTGGCGGAAGGCGGGGAGAAGGCTCCGGAAATGGAGGCTCTTCTGGTCCGGGAGATTAAGGAGAAGGGGGTTTCCCATCTGGAAGAGCAGCTTCTGAAACTGGAACCCAGGCAGCTGACGAGAGTGGATCTGAGGGTGCTTCTCATGCTCCTGGGGATCCTGCCAGCTTCCCCTGGGGCCCTGAAGGTCCTGATGGGAGAGGTGACAGGCTCCCCGCTTTACCCGGAGCTGCGCAGGAGATATTGGCAGTTTCTGGGACGGAGGCTTCTGGGACCTCCTCCCTTCCGCCATGGCAGGGTGACTGGGGGGGAAGAGGAGGAATGGGCCTATCTCAGGGGGGTGGAGGCCTGGCGGCTTGGAGCGCCCCTTGGAAAGCCCCTGCCGGAAAGCTGTTATGGCCGCTATGGCTTCCTCCATGTCCCGGAGGCTCTCCTGTATGAGGCTGGATATGAAGGGCTGCTCCGGGAGGAAGGGGGCAGGCTGAATAGCTGCAGAAGAAGGCTGACGGCAGCATACCTCTGCTTCCTCCAAGGCGAGATCCGGCGAGGCGAGCGCCTTCTTTCCTGGCTGGCCCGTCATGATCAGGATATCCTTGCAGGCCCGGAAAAACCTTCCTGGATCCTGCTCCTGGCCCATCTCTACTTCTCCGCAGGAAAGCCTGCTCTTGCCAGGAAGAAACTGGAAGAGCTTCTGGAAGGCCAGTCCTCCTGGGAGGAGGGGATCTTCCTCCTGAAAATAATGACCCTGTATCAGAGGATCCTTATGGATGGCAAGGATCATCAGGGGCTTCTGGAGCTGGAAGAGCGATGCAGGAGGATCTTACCTCCGGATAAGCCTTTTGCAGCTTTTATGGGGCTCCTGGAGGCCTCTGTGCGGATTCTGGCTGGAGAAGATCCGGCCCCTGTGCTGGCCTTCCCCCTGGAGTATTCTATGGCTATTGGGGATGAAGTGTCTGCCGTACAGCTATATAGCTATGCCCTTTCTGGTGACGGAAAGGGCAAGGACCATCTGCTGAAGGTCCAGGAAAGCCTTCTGGACCAGGAGAAGATGGCGATTTATCACCATACAAGCCTGGTGGAGGGGCTGCGTCCCGTGCCTCTCTGCTTCAATTTCTTCGGCCCTCTGGCCTTCAAGGTGGGAGAGCAGGATTGCAGCCAGCCTTTTCTGGCCAGGAAGAAGCTGCGGAAGATCATGGCCTACCTCATATTCTCTCATCCTATCCGGGTCAGCAGGGAGGAACTGAAGCGGATTTTCTGGGACAGGGACAAGTCCTTTGATCTGGATGCCAATCTGAGGGTGGCTATCAGCAGCATCCGGAAGCTTCTGGCCAGCTTCGGAATAGGAGACCTGCTGCTGTGCGGTGAGGGGAAGGTCTCCCTGAACAGCCGCTATCAGGTGCGCAATGATTATCGCAGCTATCTGTCTGTCTATCGCAGGGCCTGCTTCCTCTATGAGGAAGGACAGGCTGGAAGGGCTGAAGGCTTCTTCCGGCAGGTGCTCAGGGTTCTTCCGGAAGAGGTTTTTCCTGACGTTGCATGGGATTATCTGGAAAAGAGAGTCCGCAGGAAGGTCAAGGGGGTCCGGGAAGCATCGTTGCAGATTATGGCTGAACTGGCAGGGAAAAAGGGAGCCTGGGGAGAGGCCGAAGACTTCTTCCGCCTCCTCCATGAGAGCAGCGGGTGTCATGGAGGGGCTCTGGCAGCCTGCCTGCGCCGCAATGGCAAGGAAGAGGAGGCCGATCGCCTTGAGGCTGGAAATCCCCTTTCCAGACCTCCCCTGGAGACTATCTTTTTCCCTGATTAAGTTGCGAAGGTCTGGTGGATACGGTATACTTGAAGCATGTTTAAGGGTATACGCTCCTATCTGGACCACATAAAGGAAATGGATCCGGCAGCAAGATCTTATCTCGAGGTCGTGCTGCTGTATCCTTGTGTGCATATTATGTGGAATCATCGGATCGCCCACTTCCTCTTCCAGAGGGGATTCATCTTCCTGGCAAGCTGGATCGCCCTTCAGGGCCGGAGGAAATGGGGAATCGAAATCCACCCCGGAGCCCGGATTGGCAGGAATTTCTTCATCGATCATGGCATGGGCGTGGTCATCGGGGAGACCACTATTGTCGGGGATAATGTGACAATCTATCAGGGGGTGACCCTGGGAGGAACAGGGAAAGAGACCGGAAAGCGCCACCCTACCATTGAAGATAATGTCATCATCGGAGCCGGGGCCAAGGTCCTTGGGCCTATTGTTATCTCCAGAGGAAGCAAAATAGGGGCTGGGGCCATTGTCATCAAGGATACGGTGGCAGATTCCACTACGGTAGGCCTGGCAGCCCGCACTGTGAAGATCGGCTCCAAGACCTTCAGCAGGATGCTGGTCAATACCAGGGAAAAAGAAGAAAAGGATGGGGAAGATGAGTAAGCGCCTGATTCTTGTGATGCCTTGCTATAACGAGGAAGAGGTTCTGGAAGAGACGGCCAGGCAGGCCGAGGCCAAGATTCGGGACCTCATTAAGCAGGGGCGTATTGCCGGAGACAGCCGCATCCTTTTTGTAGATGATGGAAGCAGGGACCGCACCTGGGCTCTGATTGCATCCTTGCATGCCCAGCCTGAGAGCCTGGTCTGCGGCCTGAAACTGGCCCATAACAGAGGCCATCAGAAGGCGCTGTATGCAGGCCTGATGGCAGCCCGGGAAATGGGGGACCTGAGCGTCTCCATGGATGCAGACCTTCAGGATGACCTGGGGGTGCTGGATGGTTTTCTGGATGCCTGGGAGGATGGCTGCGAGATTGTCTACGGGGTCCGGAAAAGCAGGGAAACAGATACCATTTTCAAACGTGGCACTGCCTTAGCCTTTTACAGGCTGATGAAGGGTCTTGGGGCGGACATTGTGGAGAATCATGCGGACTGCCGCCTGATGACCCGGAAGGCCCTGGATGCCCTGGCGGGATATCGGGAGGTCAATCTCTTCCTCCGAGGGATCGTCCCGGACATCGGGTATAAGACGTCAGTAGCCTATTACGACAGGAACCCCCGTTTTGCCGGTGAAAGCAAATACCCCCTGAAGAAGATGCTGATGTTTGCCTGGGATGGGATTACCTCCTTCAGCGTCAGACCGCTGAAGCTTATCTCCCAGACAGGTTTTCTGATGTTTTTCGTAAGCATCGCAGCCCTGATTTATGCCCTGGTCTCCAAAATCCAGGGGTCCGCGGTAGCAGGTTGGACAGCCCTCATCGGCTCCCTCTGGCTCATTGGCGGTGCGGTAATGATCTCTCTGGGGATCCTGGGGGAATATCTCGGGAAGCTCTATCAGGAGGTAAAGGACCGGCCCCGCTATCTGGAAGAGCTCTTCCTGAAAAAGTAGGCAGATAAAAATAAATAGATGAAATGAATAAAGATGTATCCTGGCATACATCTTTTGTTTATGAAGGAGCAGGATATGGTTAGCGTCATCATCCGCACCAGGGACCGGGAACAGTTCCTGCAGCGGGCTTTGGCTTCCGTAGAGCAGCAGGACTATCAGGAAAAAGAGGTCATTATCGTGAATAATGCCCAGGTTGCCCTTACCCTGAAAGGCTCCTGGCCTTTTCCAGTGAGGGTGCTGGAAGGAGGGGGGGAACTATCCCTCTCAGGGGCTCTCAATGCCGGAGTCCGGGCAGCCAAGGGGGAATATGTGGCTGTTCTGGATGATGATGATACCTGGAGCCCGGCCTTCCTGAAGACCCATGCGGCGTACCTGGATATTCACAAAGATGTTCAGGGCACGGCTTCCCTTACCTGGGAAATTCAGGAGGCGCTTCAGGGTGAAGAGCTTGTGGAGCAGGGAAGAAGGCCTTTCAACAGAGTGATCCGGACAAGCGTCCCCGCCCTTCTCTACCATAACCGCTTTACCACAAATGCCTTTGTGTACCGCAGGGAGGCAGCCCTGGCGCTGGGGCTGTATGATGAAAGCCTTAATGAGCTGGAGGACTGGGATTTCAATCTGCGCTTTGCCATGGCCTGGAAGCTGGCAGGAATCCCACAGAGCCTTTCCTTCTATCATCGCCGCCCCGGCCAGGAGGGGAGCGCAGGGAATACAGCCCTTGCCCGCCATCTGGAAGCAGACCGCAGCCTGCGCCGGCGCCTGGTCCGCAATGGGGAAGCCCCCTTGAAATACCGTCTGCTGATGTTATTCTTTCTGGGGCCTGTCGGACTGAAAGCCTGGCTCAAGCATCAGGCAGGGGGGAAGAGGCGATGAAACGCTGGGGCCTGTCCGTTTTTCTTACAGCCTTCCTGGCAGCGCTGGCAATCCTGCTTCCGTCTATCCTGGAAAACCAGGGGATCCTTCTCCTTTGGGGAGACTATAACCATCAGCAGATCTCCTTTTATACAGCTGCTCACGAAAGCATCCGCCAGGGCCATTATCTCTGGACGATGACCACGGATCTGGGGACGGACATGATAGGAGCCTATAGCTTCTATCTCCTGGGAAGCCCTTTCTTCTGGCTTACCTTGCCTTTTCCCACAGAAGCAGTGCCCTATCTTATGGGCCCCTTGATGGCCCTGAAGACAGGCCTTATAGCCTGGGCCGCCTACGCCTGGCTGAAAGGGATTCTGAGAAAACCCCTTGCGGCAGCCGGAGGGCTCATGTATGCCTTTTCCGGCTTCGCTCTCACCACCTTGTTCTGGAATCATTTTATGGAGCCGATGCTGGCCTTCCCCCTCCTTCTTCTGGGTCTTGACGCACTGACCCTGAAAAAGAGGAGGGGGGCCTTCCTCTTGGCTGTGGCCTTTGCAGCTGCAGCCAATTATGCCTTCTTTCCAGGAATGATGATCTTCCTTGGAATCTGGCTGCTGGTGCAATGGAAGGCCGGACGGATTCATTTAGGCCCCAGACTGGCCTTTCAGGGGATAACAGAGTTCCTTCTGGGCACAGGGATGGCCATGGCGATCCTTCTGCCATCCTTCCTGGCGGCCTTAGGCAGCGGACGGACAGGCTTCGGTGATGGATCCCTGAGCCTCGGGAGCCTTTTCCTCTATCCCAATGAAGTCCTCCTCCATCTGGCCTCCAGCTTATTCCTGCCGCCGGAAATCCAGGGAGGGCTGGTCCTCGTCCGGAATTCCTATGCCTGGGCTGGGGTGAGCCTGTGGCTCCCTGTCCTGGGAGGAGCAGGGGTCCTGGCCTTTCTCTTCGGGAGAAGAGGGAAGCTTCCGGGGAGGCGAGGAAAAGATCCAATGGCTGCCAGCCTCTCCATAATGATCCCCCTGACCTTCCTCCTGGCCGCCATCCCTGTCTTTAATGGCGCCTTTTCCCTTTATGCAGGGGAATATTATGCCCGCTGGCTGTATATGCCTGCACTCCTCTTTATTCCAGCGTCTCTGATAGCCCTGGAAAAGGGAGGGAGGAAGGAATGGGGTCTGGGTCTGGGAATCAGCTTCCTGGCCTTAAGCCTCTCCGCCCTCCTTCCCCTTCGGGGAGGAAACGGCTATCAGGCCCCAGAAGCAACCTGGATCCTCCAGCTTCTGGGAATGGGCCTGCTGGCCCTTCTCCTGACGGGGGGCCTTCTGTGGTTGAGGAAAAGAAGGGGAGAGAGCTGGGTTCTGGCCCTTCTCCTCCTCCTTCCTGCCTTCGCCATCCTACAAGGCAGCCTCTTCCTGTCCCAGGGAAGAAGCCAGTTTGGGGAGGGAGGAGAGGGAATCCTCCAGGATCTTGAAAACAGGGACCTTCTGGCTGCTGATGAGGGCTTTTACAGAATCTCCTGGGCCAGTCCCTACAGGAATCTTTCCATGCTTTGGAACAGGCCGGGAATCAAAAGCTTCACCAGCCTCATCACCCCATCCCTGCTCCCTTTCTATGAGAGTCTTGGCAATGCCCGGACTGGGGTGACCACGGACCAGCCCCAGGAACAGGCGGCCTATCCCATCCTGACTTCCGTGAAATATTTCATCGGGAAGGAAGGGGAGGCTCTGTCCCTGCCAGGCTTCCGGCTTCTGGAAGAGAAGGAAGGCTATGGGATTTATGAGAATGAAGCCTTTCTGGAAATGGGCCTTTTCTATGATGCCTATATTCTGGAGGAGGATTACTACGCCCTGAACCTGGAACAGAGGGAGGGGGTGCTGCTGAAGGGCATCGTCCTGACCCCGGAACAGGCAGAACGCTGGAAGGGCCGTCTTCGGGAACTGACAAAAGAGGAGCGGGAGGATGCCTCCTGGGAATCTGTTTTGCAGGAGGTTGAAAAGAAGAGGGCTAATGCCAGCAGAGCGGTCTTCTATGAGGGGAACCAGCTGCGTCTGACCCCAGGCTCTATGGGTAAAGGGGCTCTTCTCATTACAATTCCCTGGAGCCAGGGATGGAAGGCTTATGAAGGGGATGCTGAAATCCCTATGGAAAAAGCCAGCCTGGCCTTTCAGCTGGTGCCTGTGGAGGAGGGAGGCCGTGAAATCCGGCTGGTTTATGAGCCTCCTCTGTGGATCTATGGAGGCCTGATCTCCCTGATCAGCCTGGGCCTGTCCATGG
>CAYMDI010000051.1:0-9523 GCA_964389165.1 uncultured Eubacteriales bacterium
AAATATCAATCTGCCCTTCATTACTGCCAATGAATCAGGTCCCCAGCATATGGATATCAGCATCAGCAGAGCCAAGTTCGAAGAACTGACAGCGGATCTGGTGGACATGACCATGAAGCCTACTGACACAGCCCTGAAGGATGCCGGACTGACACCTGCACAGATCGACAAGGTCATTCTGGTTGGGGGCTCCACAAGGATTCCAGCCGTACAGGAAGCGATTAAGAAAAAACTGGGGAAAGAGCCATATAAAGGGGTCAATCCCGACGAGTGCGTAGCCCTCGGCGCTGCAATTCAGGGCGGGGTCCTGACGGGTGAAGTCCACGATGTCCTGCTTCTGGATGTGACTCCGCTGAGCCTGGGTATTGAGACCCTTGGAGGAATAGCGACCCGGATCATCGAACGGAATACAACAATCCCCACCTCTAAAAGCCAGGTCTTCTCTACAGCTGCAGACAACCAGCCCAGCGTGGACATCAACATCGTCCAAGGGGAACGGCAGATGGCAGCAGATAACAAGCATCTTGGACGCTTCATGCTGGACGGGATCGCTCCTGCACCCAGAGGAGTGCCTCAGATCGAGGTTACCTTCGATATCGATGCTAACGGCATCCTGAATGTATCAGCAAAGGACAAAGGTACAGGAAAAGAACAGAAAATCACCATTACAGGAAGCACAGGCCTTTCTGATGATGAAATCGACCGCATGGCCAAAGAAGCAGAAATCCATGCAGAAGAAGACAAGAAGAAGAAGGAAGCCATTGAAGCCAGAAACAATGCGGACAGCACCATTTATCAGGGAGAGAAGCTTCTGAAGGATAATGGGGATAAAGTCTCTGAAGAAGACAAGAGCCGCTTTGAAGAAGGGAAGAAGAGCCTGGAGGATTCTCTGAAGAAGGATGATCCTGATGAGATCAAAGAGGGAATCGAAAAGCTCCAGAAGATCCTTGAAGAAATAGGCACAAAGATCTATCAGCAGGCTTCCCAGGAGCAGGGTGCTCAGAACCCACAGCCTGAGGACGTAGTTGATGCGGATTTCACAGCCGAGGATAAAGACAAGTAGGAATCCGGGAAGATACAGGAGGCCAGGCACACTGTCCATAAGGCAGTGTGCCTTGTCCGGGAAAGGAGAGGTCCAGACGTTTGAGCAAAAGAGACTATTATGAAGTCCTAGGGGTCTCCAAGGACGCCACAGATACAGAAATCAAAAAGGCCTACCGGAAGCTCTCAATGAAATACCATCCGGACAAGAACAAAGAGGCTGATGCCACAGAGAAGTTCAAGGAGGTCCAGGAGGCCTATGATGTTCTGAGCAATAGCGAGAAGCGCCAGAACTATGATCAGTTCGGGCATGCAGATCCTAACGCCGGAGGCTTCGGAGGCTTCGGAGGCGGTGGCTATGGCGGCTTTGAGGATATGAACTTCGGGGATATCTTTGAGAATATTTTCGGGGGAGGCGGCCGCCGGAAGAAATACAGCGGACCAGTCCGGGGAGATGATCTGAATTACCGCTTCAGCATCTCCTTTATGGAAGCGGCCTTCGGCACCCAGAAGGATATCGTCATCCGCAGGGAAGATCTCTGCGACGTCTGTGGCGGCAGCGGGGCTAAACAGGGAACCTCGAAAGAGACCTGCCCTACCTGTAAGGGGACCGGTCAGGTCATGAGTTCCATGGGCTTCTTCCAGTCCGTCCGTACCTGCCCCCAGTGCGGAGGCACAGGTACCATCGTAAAAGACCCCTGCCAGGCCTGTCATGGCCATGGCAGAGTGAAGAAGGAGCGGAAGATCCATCTCAATATTCCAGCTGGCATATTCGAAGGGGCCCGGATCCGGGTGCCGGATGAAGGAGATGCCGGTACAAACGGGGGGGCCTACGGGGATCTTTATGTGCAGATTACCATTGCACCCCATCCTGAATTCAAGCGGGATGGAAATGACGTCTATAGCGAGCTGAAAATCAATATGATCCAGGCCGCTATCGGCGATACGGTGGAAGTGCAGACTATTCACGGCAAGGAGAAGCTGGAGATTCCGGAAGGCACCCAGTTCGGTTCCACCTTCCGCCTGAAAGAGAAGGGCATCCAGAAGCTCAAATCCAGCGCCAGGGGAGATCACTATGTGTATGTGAAAGTGGTTGTGCCAACCGGGCTGACAAAAGAACAGAAGGGGCAGCTGGAATCCATGCGCTATTCCTTCAGCAGCAATCCTCTGACCTATAAGCCGCGAAAAGAGAAAAAAGTATTCTTTGAGAAAATCAGGGATTTCTTCAGTGGAGACTGATCCCCATAGCAAGGGCCCCCAGCCATGGCCGGGGGCCCTTGCTTCCTCTGCAGCACACTTGTTTCAAGAGCCTGTGGTATGGTATAATCGAACTGTTTGAATCCTGGCTCCCTGGAGGAGCCACCAGGAAGGAGCTCCCATGATACAGCGCTACAGCAGACCGGAAATGAGCCGGATCTGGTCAGAGGAAAACAGATACAAGGCTTGGCTGGAGGTGGAAATCCTCACATCAGAAGCGTATGGGGAGCTTGGGCTGATTCCAGAAGGGGAAGCCAGGGCGATCCGCCAGAATGCAGGCTTCTCCCTGGAGCGTATCGCGGCCTTGGAGGAGATCACCCGCCATGATGTGGTGGCCTTCACCCGGGCAGTCAGCGAAACCCTTGGACCAGAGAGGAAATGGATCCACTATGGGCTGACATCCACAGATGTAGTGGATACAGCCAACGGGTATCTCTTCCGTCAGGCTGATGAGATTCTGGAAAAGGATCTCCTCCGGCTCCAGGAAGCGCTGAAAGAGAAGGCTTTGGCCTATCGCCATACCCCTGTCATCGGACGGACCCATGGGATCCATGGGGAACCCACTTCCTTTGGATTGAAATTCGCTCTCTGGTATGAGGAACTGAACCGTTATCTGCACCGCTTCCGGGAAGCCAGGAAGGATGTGGAGTGCGGGAAGATCAGCGGTGCTGTGGGGAATTTTGCCCATGGACCTCTGGAAGTGGAGGAGTTTGTCTGCAGGAAGCTGGGTATTGATTTCGCTAAAGTATCAACCCAGGTCCTGCAGCGGGACAGGCATGCTCATTATCTCTCCGTGCTGGCCCTGATCGCTTCAGGCGTGGAGAAAATGGCAGTTGAAATCCGCCATCTTCAGCGCACGGAAGTGGGAGAGGCCAGCGAGTTCTTCCGGGAGGGGCAGAAGGGCTCCAGCGCCATGCCCCATAAGCGCAATCCCATCGGCAGTGAGAATATAAGCGGGTGCGCCCGGGTGATCCGGGGATACATGCTCAGTGCCTATGAGAATATCCCCCTCTGGCATGAACGGGATATTTCCCACTCCGCACCGGAACGGATCATCTTTCCCGATGCCACCACCCTCCTTGATTATGTCCTGAACCGCTTTGCCGGAATCATAGAAAAGCTGATGGTCTTTCCGGAACGGATGCTGGAAAATATGGCGCTGACCCAAGGTCTCATATACTCCCAGCATGTCCTTCTGGCACTGATCAGCAGCGGCCTCTCCAGAGAGGATGCCTATGACCTCATCCAGCCTCTGGCCATGAAGGCCTATCAGGAGCGGCGCTCCTACAGGGAGCTTCTGGAAGGGAATGCAGAAGTCTGCAGGAGAATTTCCAAAGAGGAGATGGATGCACTCTTTGATCCCATGTCCTACCTGAAAAATGTGGATAGCATCTACACCAGGCTTGGCCTGTAGGAAGATATTATGCTGAAAGTTGGTAGTCTATGAAAAAGTTCATCATTTCCATCCTTCTGTTAGCCGGTGCGGCAGCCCTGGCTTTTTTCCTCATACCCAGGTTTTTTTCTGAAGAGGAACCTGCGGAGCCTGAGGAAGTCCCCCAAGAAATCAATTTCACCCTTTTGGAAACAGAAAGGCTGGCTGTTCTTCCAGGAGAGCTGGAAGCGGAAAAGGGAGAGGAATTCCTTGTCGTCCGTCTGAGCGGCATCAACAATGATGTGGATATCCGCCAATACAATCAATTCTACTTCACCTTTGCAGATGATGAGGGGGAGGAATACAGCAATGCCCTCAATACCAGGATTGATGCCTTGTCTCATGGGGAACTGGCTCCTGGAGCCGTGATCCGAGGCAGCATTGTCTTCGTTGTGCCAGAGGATGCAAAGGGAGAACTGGTAATCACAGATGAGCTGGATCAGGAGATCCTGCGGATCCCGATCTCCTGATGGGCAGCAGTCAGGATGGCCAGATGTCTGATTATGTAACGATATATAAGGTGCTGGGACAGATTTCCGATGAGGCCTGCGATCTCATTCTGGATCGTCTCTATGATCTTGGAGTCGAAGGAGTGGAAGTCCGGGGCCCATGGACAGAACAGGAACTCAAGGGTCTGGGAGGGGATTACTACCAGCTCAGGGATATGCCACTGGCCACAGAAATCCATGCCTATATAAAGCAGGATGTCCTGAACAGGGAAATCGCTGCTTTCAGAGAGGTTCTGGGAGATTTTTCAATCCGGGAAGTCGAACCGGAAGAGAAGTGGATGCTGGCTTACCAGGAATACTTCCGCCCCTTCCGGGTGGGGAGGCGCTTTGTCATTGTCCCCAGCTGGGAAGAGTATCAGGCTGCTGCTGGAGATCTTGTCCTTACCATAGACCCGGGTGCGGCCTTTGGCACAGGAACCCATCCTACCACAGCCAATGTCCTGGCCCTCATGGAGGATCTGGAACTTGAGGGGAAGAGCATAGCAGATATCGGGGCAGGTTCAGGAATCCTCACAAAGGGAGCTTTGCTCCTTGGCGGGAAGGATGTTCTGGTTCTTGATGTGGATCCGGAAGCCCTTGCTGTTGCAAAAATGAATCTGGCAGGGGAGGGCCGTGTGCGCTTCCTGGAAAATGACCTCCTTACAGGCATTGACGAATGCTTTGACTGCATTCTGGCAAATCTCGTTGCAGATCTGATCCTGCGTCTGGCCACTGCTCTTTCCGGCCACCTGAAACCCCAGGGAACGGTCCTGGTTTCCGGGATCCTCTGGGAACGCTGGGCTGAGGTCCGTACAGCCCTGCTGAACGCTGGCTTGCAGGAAGGACCTCACAGGGAAGAGGATGGATGGGTAGCCGCAGTCTTCCGGAAGGAGCTTTCATGAAGACTGTATCGATCCATATTCTTGGCTGCCGCGTCAATCAGAGCGAAGGGGAAAGCTTTCTGGAATATTTCAGGAATGCCGGCTATCAGCTTGTTCCTTTCGGCAGCGCTGCTGATGTCACGCTTATCCATACCTGCACGGTTACAGGGCAGGCCGATGGCAAGAGCAGGCAGATGATCCGCAAAGGCCGCAAGGCCAGCCCTGGAGGGGTCCTGGTGGTAACAGGCTGCTATGCCCAGATGCAGCCGGAGGTGCTCCGGGAGATGCCGGAAGCCGATCTCATCATCGGGATGAAGGACCGTCACAGGATCCTTGAACTTGTGGAGGACTACCGCAGCCATGGCGTCCATGTCTTCCCCTTGCGGGAAGAGTATCGCTTTGAGGAACTCCTTCAGGCCTCTCCTGATACCACACGGGCTTTCCTGAAGATCCAGGAGGGCTGTGACAGCTACTGCACCTACTGCATCATCCCCATGGCCCGGGGTCCGATCCGCAGCCGGGAAGAGAAGGAGATCCTCAGGGAGATCCAGAGCCTGGAGGAAAAGGGTTATAAGGAAGTGGTTCTTACAGGAATCCATACAGGAGCCTACGGAAAAGAGCGGGGAGGCTCCCTGGCTGAGCTGCTGGACCATATCCTGGTAGAAACAGGGATGCCCAGAATCCGTCTCGGCTCCCTGGATCCCAATGAGATTACAGAGGAATTCTGCAAGGTTTTTGCAGACCCCCGCTTCATGCCCCATGTTCATCTATCCCTGCAAAGCGGTGATGATGGCGTGCTGCGGCGGATGAAGCGCAGATATTCTGCCAGGGACTACAGGGAGACTGTGAGGAAGCTGAAGGAAATCAAGGGGGAGAGCCTTTCTGTGACAGCGGATGTTATGGTAGGATACCCGGGAGAGACAGAAGGGGAGCATGCAAGCTCCATGGATTTCATCCGGAATGCGGGAATAGATAATCTGCATGTTTTCAGATATAGCAGGCGCAAAGGCACGAAAGCAGCAGAATATCCAGGCCAGCTTTCCAAAGAGGTGAAAAACCTCCGGGGAAGCGAGATGGCTGCCTTGGGAGACGCCTTGCACAGAAGTTTTCTGGAAGCCCAGAGGGGAAGGGAAACCACAGTCCTCCTTGAGGAGCGCAGTCCGGAGGGAGAAGTGTCCGGCTATGCCGAGAACTTTCTCAGAGTCAGGATCCCAAGGGGAGAAGGCTGCTTGCTCAACACCCTGATTCCGGTCCGGATTACAGGCTGGGCCGGAGATGATCTGATAGGAGAGGTGAAGAAAGATGAATGATTGTATCTTCTGTAAAATCGCGGCAGGCCAGATTCCTGCGGATATTGTTCATGAGAATGAGGCCTTCCTGGCTTTCAGGGATCTGCATCCTAAGGCTCGGATCCACATTCTGATCATACCGAAAAGCCATTCCCCCAATCTGGCTGAAACCTCAGGGGAGGTTCTGGCCCTCCTGCCGGCTTTTGTGAAGGAGACCGCCAGGAAGCTAGGTGTTGAAGGGCAGGGCTACCGCCTTCTGACCAATACCGGAGCAGATGCCGGGCAGGAGGTCTTCCACCTCCATTTCCATCTCCTGGCCGGAGAGAAACTGGGAGATATCATATAAAGGAGAAGATGCTGTGAAGGAAATCAGAACACGATACGCCCCAAGCCCGACAGGGTATATGCATATAGGCAACCTCAGAACAGCGCTGTATGAGTACCTCATCGCCCGCCGAGGGGGAGGAAGCTTCATCCTGCGCATTGAGGATACAGACCAGGAGCGCCTGGTGGAGGATTCCCTTGAAGTCATTTTCAATACCCTGAAGCTTGTTGGGATGCACTATGATGAGGGCCCTTATTACCAGAGCCAGCGCCTGGATCTCTATGCCCCTTATGGGGAGGAGCTGGTTGAGAAGGGGCAGGCCTATTATTGCTTCTGTACAAAGGAGCGTCTTGATGCCCTGAAGGCTTCCCAGGAGGCTGCTGGAGAATTCCCCCACTATGATGGCTGCTGCCGTGAGCTTCCCCTTTCAGAAGCCAAAGCAAGAGTCCAGGCTGGGGAAGCCTATGTGATCAGACAGAAAATGCCCCGTGAGGGGATCACCCTTTTTGATGACGTTGTATATGGGCAGATTTCCGTAGAGAACCGGGAACTGGAGGATCAGATCCTGCTGAAGAGCGATGGCTTTCCCACCTACAATTTCGCTAATGTGGTGGATGACCACCTGATGGGGATCACCCATGTGGTAAGGGGCAGCGAGTACCTGGCCTCCACCCCGAAATACAATCTCCTTTATCAGGCCTTCGGCTGGGAGATCCCTGTATATGTCCATCTGCCCCTTATCCTGAATGAAAATGGCCAGAAGCTGTCCAAACGCCTGGGGGACCAGAGCTTTGAAGACCTGCTTCAGGAAGGCTATCTGGTGGATGCGGTCATCAACTACATCGCCCTCTTAGGCTGGAGTCCTGGAAGCGACAGGGAGTTCTTCACCCTGAAAGAGCTGGAAGAGGCCTTTGATATTGCCGGAATCTCCAAATCCCCTGCAATCTTCGACAAGAAGAAGCTTCGCTGGATGAATGGGGAATATATCCGCAAGATGTCCTCCGAGGATTTTCATGAGGCTGCAGCGCCATATATCCGACAGGCTCTTGGGGATGCTTTTGACACTCGGAAAATTGCAGATCTGCTCCAGAAGCGGGTGGAAGTCCTGACAGAAATCCCTCCCCAGCTGGATTTCCTCATTGCAGATCTTCCCTATGATACGCAATTGTTCGTCCATAAGAAAATGAAGACAGATAAAGCCCTTGCTGCCAGCAGCCTGGCCCTGGCCCTGGCTCAGCTGGATGAAAGTAAAGAGGGCTTTCCTGAAGATCTGCAAGGCTTCCTTGAAAGCCTTGCAGCAGCTCATGGCTTGAAAAACGGGCAGCTGCTCTGGCCCTTGCGGGTGGCTCTTTCCGGGAAGGAGCAGTCCCCTGGAGGGGCTGCTGAAATCATGAGGATTCTCGGACTGGAAGAAAGCCTGCGGAGAATCCGCAGAGGCTTGGATAAACTGAAGGAGGAGCTGGAAGCGTGATAGATTTTCATAATGTCAATTTCGGTTTTCTTGATGATCTGATTCAGAAGGATCTGGCCAGCGGGGCGGCTGATAAAATCCATACCCGTTTCCCCCCGGAACCGAACGGCTATCTCCACATCGGGCATGCCAAAGCCATAGCAGTGAACTTCGGACTTGCTGCAAAATACGGGGGGCGCTGCAATCTGCGCTTTGATGATACCAATCCTGAGAAGGAAGACCAGGAGTACGTCAGAGCCATTCAGGAGGATATCCGCTGGCTTGGCTTTCCCCTGGAGGATAATATCTACTATGCATCAGAGTATTTTCCTGCCATGTATGAGTATGCCCGGAAGCTGATACAAGATGGGCATGCCTATGTCTGCGCCCTGTCACCAGAAGAGATCAGGGAATACAGAGGGACCCTCACAGCCCCGGGGAAAGACAGCCCCTATCGCCAGAGGCCTGCGGAAGAAAGCCTGGGGCTTTTTGAAGAAATGAGAGCCGGCCTTCATGAGGAAGGGAGCCTGGTACTCCGCCTTCGGGGGGATATGTCCTCTCCCAATCTGAACCTCCGGGATCCCATCCTGTATCGGATTCTGAAAAGGGAGCATCATCATGTAGGGGCCGGCTGGAATATCTATCCTATGTATGATTATGCACATCCAATTGAGGATGCCCTGGAAGGGATTTCCCACAGCCTCTGCAGCCTGGAATTTGAAGACCACCGCCCCCTTTATGACAGGATCCTTGCGCTCCTGGACTTCCCGAAACCGCCGAAACAGCGGGAATTCGCCAGGCTGAACCTCACCTATACCATGATGAGCAAACGCAAGCTGCTGGCCCTGGTGGAGGAGGGCTTGGTGGAGGGCTGGGATGATCCCAGAATGCCTACCCTTTCCGGCATGAGACGCAGGGGCTACCCCCGGGAAGCTGTCTTGCGCTTTGTCCTGGATGCGGGAATAGCCAAGAGCAACAGCACCATCGAACTGGCACAGCTGGAAGCCGCTGTCCGGGAAGAGCTGAACCGCACAGCACCCAGGGCCATGGCTGTCATCAGGCCCTTGAAGGTTACTGTAACGAACTTCCCTGAAGGAGAGACCCAGTGGGTGGAGGTGGACGTGAATCCCGAAGCCCCGGAACTGGGAAGGCGGAAGATGCCCTTCTCCAGAGAACTCTGGATTGAGGAAGAGGACTTTATGGAAGAGCCTGTGAAGGGCTACAGAAGGCTTTTTCCTGGCAATGAAGTGCGCTTCAAAGGCGCCTACTATCTTACCTGTACAGGTTGTGTGAAGGATGAAGAGGGGGAAGTCACAGAAGTGCTGTGCACCTATGATCCCCAGAGCCAGGGCGGCTGGTC
>CAYMDI010000052.1:0-9461 GCA_964389165.1 uncultured Eubacteriales bacterium
TGTGCAGGTTGATGATGTGCGCCAGCAGCGCCTTCTTCTTGCCCCGGCCCACCGCTCCTGAAACCCTTAGCGCACAGGGCAGATGCCCCCTTCGCAGCCATCGGTTCCGATGTCCAGTTCCACTTCGGACTTCTCGTATTTCTGGATCAGGGAAGGGATGAAAGGCTTCATGGCCGCTACCCGCTTGTCGTATTCCTCCTTGCCGATGGCCTCATAAGGCAGGAGCTCATAGAAGGAATCATCCAAAGGCAGGAAGCTTACAGCCACCAGATCATCCCAGTTGTTCCAGACCCATTCTTCCACATCATCCCATTCATCGTTGCGGACGCTGACAGTGATAGAGCAGTTGTGATCCACGTAATTCTCCATGAAGAGCTTGTAGTTTTCCAGCTGTTCGATGGCAGTCACATCATACTTGGTGCGGCCGGGAGGAGCTTTGATGGGAAACTCCACGACCTTCGTGACACAGGTAGACCAGTCCTGGCCAACCTCAGGATGGACTGGATAGCCCAGCTCCTCGCAGACCTTCACAAGAGGATCGTGAGAGTTGATCCGTACCCGGCGGATGAAGTATTCGCTGTGGCTGTAGTGGACCCCGCTGGAGACGGCAGGGAGCTGGGAAAGGGTCCCTTCCGGCTTCACGGTGGTCACCAGAATCGGGCTGTTGTGGCCCAGGCTTCTGGCATACTCATCTGCTGCTTCCCTGGCCACAGCCCGGAGCTTCCGGAGGACCTTGGCCTCTCCTTCCTTATCCAGGCCTACGGCATTCACCATATCCTGCCAGCCTGTGAGGGAGCAGCCCAGGAGCCTGTCTCTTCCCTGAACATAATTCCAGGTGGGAAGCTCCAGTTCCACGCAGGTCATCCGGTAGCCGGCCCGGGCGGAAAGGCGCTGGGCCTCATAGAGCCCAGCCTCATCCAGAACCCCGTTCTGGACAAAGGCATAGACGTTGATGGTGGTCAGGTTGCAGACCCCATGGGAATCCAGAAGGATCTCTCCGCAAGGATTGACCCCGGCCATATTGGGGCGGCGCTTCTCTGCCGCTTCCCCGTTTACCCAGCCCGGCTCGCCGCTGTAGCGCATCTTCTCCAGCTGCCAGTGGAGCTTCTCTCTGCTGGGCTTCTTCTTATAGTAGATAGAATTGTTGCTCATCTGACGGTGGATCAGGTCTTTGTTCACTTCCCATTTGCCGTCGATCTGGCGGTAAAGGCTGGACTTTGCATCAATGCAGGCCTGATCATCCGCATCGATAATGATCATCTCTGCTGTCCGGCGGACGCCGCCTACTACCACGTTCTCCCCGATGATATTGCAGATATCCAGACAGTCCAGGGGACGCAGGGCCACCCGGGGGCCATCACTCTCCCCACGGAGCTGGATCACCCCGGCGATTTTATTGAACATGTTCTTAACACTCTCATAACCGCTGGCAGAGCCCCCGAAGGTCTTCAGCTTCTCTCCTTTGGGACGGACAGAGGAATAGTCGATGATGACAGTCTCGATATGGCGGTATTCATGGGCAGAAATGACTTCCAGGAAGAATTTCAGAGCCTGAGCCCAGCCTTCCTTGGAATCCCCGATGGTGATCTCCACCCGGGTATCGTCATGGAAGTTCAAAGCCGTGTAGTCCTTCCGGTCTTCCTTAGGCACCGGGTCATAGTCCCTGTGGATCAGCTCGAAGCTTGTGCGGAACTTAGGCAGGGCTTCCACATCCTCAGGTAAGACCCTGGCTCCCACACCGGCCCCCACCATGAGAAGGTAAAAGAGATCTCTGAAATCATCGATGGAGGTGATTTTGGAAAAGGCACAGTTAAAGTTGGAGAGGGGGTAGAACCGGGATACGTCTGTGTTCCCCACCCAGAATGTCCGGCCGGAAAGGAACTGCTTCAGATTGAAGATATTGTCATAGAGAGCCTCTGCCTCTTTCCTGGAGGTGGGAAGGAGGCTTGTGTTGTATTCCACAGCCCGGCGCACGGTCTCCCACCAGTATTCCCTGCGGCCCAGATCATCCAGGTACCGGGAATAGGTGCGGTAGTATACGAAATCCCCAAGGCGGCCCATCGGGCTCTTCTTATGCTTGTAGGAGCTGACGAAGTCATCGGTGACCATGAGGTAGTCATCTTTCTTCTTTTTGGGCACCATTCTGGCCTGGGTCTGGCTATAGCGGTAGATGATGTACTTCTTGGCCACATCCTTGCGGCTGGTCTCCATAAGGAGGTATTCCACCATATCCTGGATTTCTTCCACATTGATAGCCCTGTCCCGTTCCCGGATCATTTCCTGGATCTTCCGGCTGATCCCTTCGGCAATCTCTCCGTCGATCCCCTCAGTGGTTTCCGCCATGGCTTTTTCAATGGCGTTCTTGATCTTATTGGGATCGAATTCCACCAGGTAGCCCTGCCTTTTGATGACTTCCATTGTCTTCCTCCTTCAGTGAATGATAAAAATGCTCTCTTGTTTAATACTGTATCTTGTTGCCGTAAAAGAAAAATACCACAATATATTGTGGTATTCTCATTATTACACAGCAACTGATGCTGCGCAAGGCTTTTTTCCCAGGTTCGGATAAAGGGCTTTTATGAAACCTGGGCTGTAACAGCCAGGAGTCTTGATTCCCTCATCTTTGAAACGGGTTTTTCAGAAGATTTCATAGGAATATTTTATACTCCCTCTTTCCCCTCCATAATCCCGTCGGCAATGCGCACAGCTTCCTTGGCATCCTTTCCATAGAAGTCCGCCCCGATCATATCCGCATATTCCAGAGTCAGGACAGCCCCTCCTACCATGATAGGCACGGTGATCCCCTGGTTCCGCACGAGGCGGATGGTCTCTTCCATGCTTTTCACTGTGGTGGTCATCAGAGCGGAGAGGCCAATCATATCCACCTCTTTCTTCAGGGCCGTTTCAATGATCTTCTCCGGATCTACATCCTTGCCCAGGTCATAGACTTCATAGCCGTAATTCTCCATGAGGACCTTGATGATGTTCTTCCCGATATCGTGGATATCCCCCTGGACTGTGGCGAGGATCACCTTCCCCTTTTTCACCTCAGTCCCCCCGGAGGCCTTGATGGCTTCTTTCAGGACGGCAAAGGAAGCTTTGACTGTTTCCGCAGACTGGATCAGCTGGGGCAGGAAGATCTTCCCTGTTTCAAAGCCCTCTCCCACAATATTCAGGGCGGGCATCAGGTCCTCATTGACAATGGCAAGGGGCGCTTTGCTGCCCAGAATCTCCCGGGTCTTCTCCGCCGCCTTATCCTTCAGGCCCCCGATGATGATCTCCTGGAGGCTGTATTCCTCCAGTTTCTTCTCCGGAGCCCCTGGAGCGGAACCGCCAGGAACATCGGCATAGAGGGAGATATATTCCTTCGCCTCCAGGTCCAGGTTTGCCAGAACCCGGAAGGCATGGATAGCTTCCATCATCTCTTTGGACATGGGATTGATGATGGCCACACTGAGGCCTGCAGTCATAGCCATGGTGAGGAAGGTCTTGTTGATCAGAGGCCTTCCCGGAAGGCCGAAGGAGACGTTGGATACCCCCAGGCTGGTGGGCAGTCCCAGGCCCTCCTTCACCAGGCGGAGGGCTTTCACCGTTTCCAGCACTTCCTTCTGCTGGGCAGAGGCGGTGAGGACCAGGGTGTCCACAATGATATCCTCTTTGGGGATGCCGTATTCCCGGGCTTTCTTCAGGATCTTTTCTGCAATGGCATAACGTCCTTCTGCCGTAGAGGGGATCCCCTCCTCATCCAAGGTCAGGGCGATGACCGCCGCACCGTATTTCTTCGCAACAGGAAGGACGGCTTCCATATTCTCCAGCTTGCCGTTCACCGAGTTGATCAGAGGCTTGCCGTTATAGTAGCGGCAGCCCTGTTCCAAGGCTTCCACATCCGAGGAGTCGATCTGCAGAGGAAGGTTGGAAATCTCCTGGATCAGGCGGATCACTTCCACGATCTTCCGGGGCTCGTCGATCTTCGGCAGGCCCACATTCACATCCAGGGCATGGGCCCCGGCTTTTTCCTGGAGGACGGCTTCTTCAATAATATATTGCAGGTTGTCCTCCAGGAGGGCTTCCTTCATTTTCTTCTTCCCTGTAGGGTTGATCCGCTCTCCGATGATGGTGAAGTCCTCTCCGATGGTGAGGCTCTTCACAGGAGAGGCGATTTTGGTCTTCAGCCTGTTCTTCCTCCGGCTGGCCTGGCGGCCTTTGGTGAGGGCGGCCATAGCCTGGATGTAGGAGGGTGTGGTCCCGCAGCAGCCCCCGATGATGCTGACCCCGGCTTCCAGGAAGCCGGCAGCCTCTCTGACGAATTCCTCCTCGGTGATGCTGTAGACGGTCTTCCCCTCCCGGATGACAGGGAGGCCTGCATTGGGCTGGATCATCACTGGGAAGGTAGCGTGGGAGAGGATCTCTTCCAGGATCCCCCGGGATTCCACAGGGCCCAGGGAGCAGTTCATCCCCAGGGCATCCACCCCGAGTCCCTCCAGGATAGCCACCATGGTTTCCGGATCCGTTCCTGTAAGGGTCCGTCCGTTGGCCTCAAAGGTCATGGTGGCCAGGATGGGCAGGCTGGTGTTTTCCCGGATGGCCAGGATGGCGGCTTTCAGCTCGTAGATATCCGTCATGGTCTCCAGGAGGATCAGGTCCGCCCCGGCTCCTTCCCCGGCTATCGCTTCTTCCTTTACCAGCTCATAGGCCTGGTCGAAGGACAAGGTGCCCATGGGTTCCATGAGCTGTCCGATAGGTCCGATATCCAGGGCCACATAGGCCTGCTTCCCTGTCTTTTCAATGGCCTTTCTGGCCCGGGCGATGCCTTCCCGGATTACCTCCACCGCATCAAGGCCCGTATTCTTCAGCTTGTGGCTGTTGGCTCCGAAGGTATTGGTGGTAAGGACCTCGGCCCCGGCCAGGAGGTATTCCTCATGGATCTTCTCTACGATATCCTTGTGTTCCAGGTTCCAGCGTTCCGGCAGCTCTCCTCCCTGCATGCCATAGTGCTGGAGGCGGGTGCCCATGGCCCCGTCGAAAAGGAGGATCTCTCCGGTCTTCAGTCTTTCTTTGAATAGCATCGCGTTCCCTCTTTCCTGAATCTGCAATAGGACCGGGCCAGGCAGGCGGCGCAGCGGTCAAATTCCTCTACGAAAGGCACTGTCTGAATGCCCATGATGGCGGTGACGGACTTCCTGGGGAGGAGGAGATGGCTGTCTGTGACGGACAGGCCGATCTTCTTGAAGCCATCCAGGAAAAGCACCAGCTGATTATTCACTTCTATGGGGTAGTCCCCGTAGCCCGGGCTGTAGCGGAAGGTATAGTGGTAGCCAGGCCCCAGCTTTTCCTTCACTTCCTCTTCAATGCCGTCGCAGACCTCTTCGATCATCTGGGTGCCGCAGCTGTCCAGGATGAAGTTCCGGGTCAGGTCTGTTTTGCTGTAGTAGTTCAGGCGCTGCTCCACCGCAAAGCCCAGGGTAGCCGCCAGGACCACAGCCTTTTCCGACTGGGCCAGGTGCCTCTGGATGTTCTCTCCCAGAAGAGGCAGGATCCCTTCCTTCAGGGCGACCTTCCCCTCTTCGTCCCGGACCAGATCTACAATCTTGTATGTATATTTGTACCGGGCCAGTGCCTGGATCTCCTCCCGCATTTCATCGATGAGGGCGTCCATTTCCGGTGTGAGTTCCTGGTTCCGGTAGCCCAGATAGCGCAGGACCTCTTTTCGGTCAAGCTGTATTTTCACGTTCATTTCTCCTTTTTGTACCTTCCTATTATATATTTTTTAGGGGGAAATTAAAACATTCAGGGCTTTTTTTTGCTATAATGTAGGGGATTCAGCCAGAGGAGGACGCTTATGATCAAAGATCTGTATAATAAGGGGAAAACAGTCGTCAGTCTGGAGATCTTCCCACCCAAGAAGGGACAGGGGACCCTGGAGAGCATCACAGGGAAGCTGGAGGAGTTCTCCACCCTGGGGCCGGATTTCATTTCCGTCACTTATGGGGCCGGGGGATCCACCACCGGGTCCACCTGCGATATCGCCACCCTGGTGCGCCAGGAGTATGGTATCGAATCCCTGGCCCATCTCACCTGCCTTACGGCGACAAAGGATGAAGTCGCTGCCACCCTGGACCGCCTTCGGGATGGGGGTGTGGAGAATATCCTGGCCCTCCGGGGGGACTACCCCGCGGGAACCGGGGCCCGGGATTATGCGGCCGGGGATTTCCGCTATGCCAGGGATCTCATCTCCTTCATCCAGAGCCGCTATGGGGATGCCTTCAGCATCGGAGCGGCCTGTTATCCCGAGGGTCATCCTCAGGCCAGGAGCCTGGAGGCGGATATTGAGAACCTGAAGTCCAAGGTGGATGCCGGGGCGGATTTCCTCATCTCCCAGCTTTTCTACGATAATGAGCAGTTCTACCGCTTCCAGGAGAAGGTGGCCAAGGCGGGGATCAAGGCTCCCATTTCCGCTGGGATCATGCCTGTGGTGAATGTCCGGCAGATCCATAATATCGTCACTCTCTGCGGAGCCACTCTGCCAAGGAAGTTCCTGCGGATTATGGATAAGTATGAGGATAATCCCGCAGCCCTGACGGAAGCTGGGATCATGTATGCCATTGATCAGATCATCGACCTGGTCACTTCTGATGTGGAGGGGATCCACCTCTATACTATGAACAGGCCGGATGTTTCCAAGAAGATCTGCGCCAATATTTCCAATATCCTGAAAAGGGGGTAGCTATGGATTCTGTTGAAAAGCGCCGGCGGTTTATCATCAATTTCGCCTTCTTCCTCCTGGTAGCCGGGAGCATGTGGTTTGTCTTCAATTATCTGCTGGTCTGGCTTGTGCCTTTTATCATCGGCTTCATCATCGCTTACCTGATGAATCCGCTGATCAGCTTTCTGGAGCGCAGGACCTTCTTCCGGCGCCGTTTTCTGGCTTATGGCTTCACCATTATCTTAAGCCTGCTCCTGGGGCTTCTGGTCTGGCTGGCTTCCTATGGAGTGATCCAGCTGGTCCAGGAAGCCTTGCTGATCCTTCCGGATTTCTTCCAGGACAGCATCCAGCCGGCTCTCTTCCGCTTCAACAGCTGGTTCAATGAAGTGATCCAGAGCGCCCCATCCAGCATCCGGTCTGAGCTCACAGGCTTCCAGACCCAGATTATCGTGGAGCTCCAGGGCCTGGCTATCAGCCTCTCCAAGAGCGGGGTGGTGTGGCTCACGAATCTCACAAGGAGCCTGCCGAATATCCTCCTTGGGGTGCTCTTCACCATCCTTGCTACCATCTTCACCAATCTGGATTACCCCAACATCCGCAATTTTCTCTTTTCCAACATGCCCAAGAAATATGGGGTTCTTTTCAAGAACATGAAGGTGGTCTTTGCGGAAACGATCGGGAAGTATCTGAAGGCCTATCTGAAGATTATGACCCTGACCTTCCTGGAGCTATCCCTGGGCTTCTTTATCCTGGGGGTTCCCAAGCCCATCCTGGTGGGTCTTCTGATTGCGATTTTCGATATCCTGCCGGTCCTTGGGACCGGGGGGGTTCTGGTGCCTTGGATCATCCTGGAGGTGCTTTTGGGGAATCTGCCCATGGCTGCTGGCCTGGCGATCCTTTACCTTGTGGTTACCGTAGTCCGGAACCTGGCGGAACCCCGTATTGTAGGGGGGGAGTTGGGGCTGAATCCCCTGGTGACCCTGGTTTCCATTTATCTTGGCTTCACCTGGTTCGGGGTCTTCGGAATGCTCCTGGTGCCCATCGCTACCAATATCTTTCTGAAGCTCTACCAGCAGGGCAAGCTCAAGGCTTTTGTGAATCTGGAGGAGCTTTATGGCCCGGAAGGGAAATATTGCGAAAATGATGAGAAAGAGGGCTGTTAGCCCAAAGGAGGGGTATTATGGATATTAAGAAATTCTTCATTATCAATGGGGTGCTGATCTCCGTTCTGTCTCTGGTTCTGAAGGTCTTTGTGCCTGGGGATGATTTCCTTTACGGGACTGTCTTCGGACTTGGTATCGGCTTCCTCCTGGTGGGGCTTCTGCTGAACGTCAGGAAATAGGCTGGGGGAATCAAAAGAAAAACAGAATACTAAAAGAAGGCTATGCCATAGGAGGCATAGCCTTCTTCTCATTTCTCTGCGTCATATTATATCAATGGTCTTATAACCCTACAAAACTACACTACTCTCAAACGAGGAGTAATGGCAGAAGACAAAAGGATCAGTCTTATAACCCTACAAAACTACACTACTCTCAAACATGGTGACTGGAGTTCCCTTGTCCCTCTCCGTCTTATAACCCTACAAAACTACACTACTCTCAAACGATCTCTAATGAAACAAGAGAAAAAGATCTGTCTTATAACCCTACAAAACTACACTACTCTCAAACATTCCCATTCATCTTCTTCTCCTTCGTTAAGTCTTATAACCCTACAAAACTACACTACTCTCAAACTTGTCAGCTCTTTCTGCTTGTCTTCCATCCGTCTTATAACCCTACAAAACTACACTACTCTCAAACAGAGCAAGCGAAGGAGGAATGAAATGGGTGGTCTTATAACCCTACAAAACTACACTACTCTCAAACAACACTCTCTTAATGCCTGGGGCGGAGTCCGTCTTATAACCCTACAAAACTACACTACTCTCAAACGACACTAATTGACGAGAGCGGAATGAACCGGTCTTATAACCCTACAAAACTACACTACTCTCAAACCTTAGAGATGGAAGGTGTCCTCTCAACAATGTCTTATAACCCTACAAAACTACACTACTCTCAAACGCAATTTGATTTAAGGAGGTGAAAAATTGGGTCTTATAACCCTACAAAACTACACTACTCTCAAACTCAAAGCCTACACCTTCAGCTTTGACTTCGGTCTTATAACCCTACAAAACTACACTACTCTCAAACAACACTCTCTTAATGCCTGGGGCGGAGTCCGTCTTATAACCCTACAAAACTACACTACTCTCAAACCCCTTCAGCACCTTCTCAATGGCCCAGAAGGTCTTATAACCCTACAAAACTACACTACTCTCAAACTTTATTATAAGCGAACGGATCTAAGATTGCGTCTTATAACCCTACAAAACTACACTACTCTCAAACTGGGCGTTGTGCCCTGCGATTAACTGTTCCGTCTTATAACCCTACAAAACTACACTACTCTCAAACGGCCGCTCATGCTGGACGGCAAGGATGTCCGTCTTATAACCCTACAAAACTACACTACTCTCAAACAGGCAGAAGACCTTGCCAAGATCACAGGCAGTCTTATAACCCTACAAAACTACACTACTCTCAAACTCAAGCTCATCGTCATCATCTTCTTCAAACGTCTTATAACCCTACAAAACTACACTACTCTCAAACAAATCGGCTTCTGGTTCCTCACCCTGGTGGGTCTTATAACCCTACAAAACTACACTACTCTCAAACGGTCGCATAGCGTTGTCCAAGGCTCCATC
>CAYMDI010000053.1:0-9011 GCA_964389165.1 uncultured Eubacteriales bacterium
GATTCCTATCCAGGCCAGTCTGGGGGCTACAGGATTCAGGCCCGGGGAGGAGTCCCTGGGAGAAGCCATCCTCCGCAGCGATCATCAGATGTATGAGGTCAGAAAACTGGACAGACAGGGCTCAGGGGCTTTGGCGTGGAAGCCTGGAAATGAAGCAGAAGCTTCGGGGAATCCGAAAATGGAGGAAGCATGATCAAGGATATGGGGAGGGCCAAGGGCCCTGGGAATGAGGACATGAAGACCCGGGTGGGAGTTCTGGAATGGTCCCGGGAAGCAGGAGTGCGCTCCTGGTCCGGGCCTCTGGAAGAGCTTTTGGAGAGGGACCAGGGAGAAATCTGGGGACTGACCTTCCGGGACTGGCTCCATGAGGTGTCCAGGGAAGACAGAAGAGGCTTTCTGGCCTTTCTCCGAGCCCTGCTTCGGGGACAAGGAGAGGGAGAAGCCTTCCGCTTTTCCCTGGCAGGAAAAGAAGCGGCCCGGAGGCTGGAAATCTGCAGAAAAGGGGATCTTCTGTTCTACAGGGAAATCCCTGAAGAAGGTGATAGAGGGCCGGCAGAGCGCAACAGGCTGCTGGAAGGGATTCTGGACAGCCTGGAGGAGGGGATTCTGACTCTTGATCCCCAAGGCCGGACAACCTATGCCAATGCCCTGGCCCTATCCCTCCTGGGAGAAGAGCGCCTCACCCTGGGCCTGGACTGGCGGAAAGCCCTGCCCCTGATCCGCATTCCAGGAGGCAAGCCCCATTCCCTTCTGGCCGCTCCCCTGCCATCACTGGAGAATGAGGCCCTCCACCTTCAGAACTGCGGCTTCCTTCTCCCAGGCGGGAAGCGCATCCCCATCAGCCTCCAGCTCCGGCCCATTTCAGTGCAGGGTCACCATCAAGGCTATCTTCTCCTCTTCCATGAAGCCTTGGAGGAAGAGGCCTCCGGGGGCATTTCCAATGTGAACCTGGATATGCTTTTCGTCATGGATGAGAAGGGCAGTGTCCAGAAGATCAATGTGAAGGTGAAGGAGGTTCTTGGCTACAGCCTGAAGATGATCCGGAACAAGACCCTGCGCCAGCTTGTGCATATCCAGGACTGGCCTGGGGTCCTGGCTTGCCTGAGCCAGATGCGCAAGGAGGGGATCCAGAGCAGTTTTACCTGCCGCATCCGCTGCCGGGATGGACACTACAAGCATATTGAATGGTATCTGGAAGCTGGGGAGGGAGGCCAGCTCTATGCCTCTGCCCGGGATGTGACAAGGAAGGCCTCCCTGGAAGAGAAGCTCCGGCGCCAGGCTATCCGGGATGAGCTGACAGGGATCTATAACAGACATCACCTGGAAGCCATGATCAGCCGGGAGATGGAGCGGGCTGACCGCTTCCTGAAGCCTTTCTCCATCCTTATCTTCGATCTGGACCATTTCAAGCGGGTAAACGATACATATGGCCATCATAAGGGGGATGAGGTCCTGCAGGCGATCAGCCGCTTTGCGGAGCGGAACATCCGGGATACGGATACCCTCTTCCGCCTGGGAGGGGAGGAATTCCTCATCATGCTTCCAGAGACGGGGCTGGAGGGAGCCCTGATTCTGGGGGAGAAGCTCCGGAGCGGCCTGGAAGCCATGGAACACCCTGATCTGGGCCGCCAGACCGTTTCCTTCGGCGCCGGAGAACGGATGCAGGGGGAATCTTTCCGCTATCTCTTCAAACGCACGGACCAGGCACTCTACAGAGCGAAGGAAAAGGGCCGGAACCGTGTGGAGGGCTCCCTTCAGACAGATTCCCTGCCGCTGTCCTTCCTGCTTATCAACATGCAGCCGGACTGGGAATGGGGGAATCCGCTGATTGACGGGGATCATCAGGAGCTTTTCTCCCGGATGAACAGACTTTGGGAAGCCCACTTCAGGGGCAGGGAAGAAGGGCTGGCAGGCCCGGCCCAGGAGCTCATGGTCTTTCTGGAGGGGCATTTCCAGCGGGAGGAAGGGGCTTTGGCAGAGGCAGGCTATCCGGATCTGGAGGGGCATAGGGCCATCCACCAGAAGCTCCGCACCCGCTGCAGGAAATTCCTGGAGCTTTACAAGAAGAGAGAGATCCAGGAGGCTGCCTTCCTCTCATTTCTCAGCGATGAAGGGATTCTGGACCACCTCGTGCTGGAAGACCGGAAATATATGGCCTGGATGGCTGATGAGGAAGGGCGGGCCAGACCATGAGGAAAGCCTGGCTGTTGCAAAGGATTTCTGCCTTCAGGAACTTGAGACAGCAGTCCAAGGGATCCCCAGCCTGGGGCTGTAATTGTTTTCAAAGAGGGTGTTTCATGGTATAATGGGTGGCATCCATACTTCAGGGGTCTGAAAGCCTCTATGCAGCAACCGCAGAAAAGTGTGGCAGCCCTGACTGGGGCTGCCATTTAACCAGATGAAGGAGGACTCATGGATCAGGATACAGTGAAATACATCCAAGGGGTAAAGCCTCCCTGGGACAAAGTCTTCCAGGAGCTACTGGATCTCTTTGACAGAAGGCTGCCCCCGGGTTTTGCCCTGGGAATGCAGTATGGCATGCCCACCTATGCAGTGCCCCTGGCTGATTACCCCCCGGGATATCTGGGGAGGCAGGAGCCCCTCCCCTTTGTGAGCCTGGCAGCCACGAAAGGGGGGATCTCCCTCTATCATATGGGGCTTGCAGCCAGTGAGGAAGAACGGGAGCGCTTCATAAAAGCCTACCAGGCCCTTCTGGGCAAGAAGCCAGATCTGGGAAAGAGCTGCCTGCGCCTCAAGGACCCGGATAAAATCCCCTGGACCCTTCTGGAAGAGCTGGCTGGAAAAATCTCCCCCAAAGACTGGATCCTGGCTTATGAAAAGGGGAGAGGGAAGAAAAAGGTGAGATAAATGGAAGAACTGCATCATCTGCCTATAGAGCGGGGAGCCTCTGGAGAAACAGGCTGCTGTCCCCGGTTCGATCCGGAAGGCTGGGAGGGAAAGATCTTCAATCTGGAAGGCCTTCCCATGATCAAGGTCTCCGCCCGGAGCATTCTCTTCATCCCCTGGAATATCGGGGGGGTGATGCGAAGGAGCATGGAACGCATCGCCGCTGCAGGGATGGAAGATCCGGAGCGTTATCTGGTCCTGGCCCGGGATCTCTCCCCCTGGCAATGCGAATACTATTTCCTCACAAAAGGTCCGGTGCCGGAGGAGGAGAATATCCTTCTCAAAGGGCGCTTCCTCTCCAAGGTATACGAGGGGGACTATTCCGCCATGCGCGGCTGGATGAAGGAAATGGACCAGCATGTCCGGGAACTGGGCTATGGCTTGCGGAGCACCTATGCCTTCTATACCACCTGCCCCAAATGCGCCAAAGCCTATGGGAAGAATTATGTGGTGCTTCTGGGAGAATTAGATGAAGTTCAATGTTGACAAAACCCGGAAGAGGGATATAATTAAGGTAAGGTTAGCACTCGATTAATGAGAGTGCTAAATGGAAAATCAAAGGAGGGTTTATTATGTCAAGATTGATTCCATTCAACCATCGGAAAGGGAGCCTGATGCCTGCAGGGTTCGGCAGCTTCTATAATATGCTGGATGACTTCTTTAAAGAAGATTTCCCGGTAGCCAGGAACCTTATGTCCGACACCTTCAAAATCGACCTGAAGGAAGATGAGAAGAACTACTATGTGGAGGCCGATCTCCCAGGGGTGAAGAAAGAGGAAATCAAAGTCAGCCTGGATGATGGCCGCCTGAGGATTTCTGTGGAGCATGAGGAAAAAGAGGAAGAGCGGGATAAAGAGAAGAACTTCCTCCATCAGGAACGGAGATACTGCTCCATGGAGCGGAACATCCTCCTGAAGGATGTGGATGAGGCCGGGGTCAAAGCGGCTCTCTCCGAAGGGGTTCTGACCCTGACCCTTCCCAAGAGGGAGAGGCAGGAAACCAGCAAGACAATCGCAATCGAGTAGGACAAGGGGGATCATCAGAGATCCCCCTTTTTATGAGAAAAATGAATCCATTTTCCCATTTCCATGTATAATGAAGGGAGACAGACGGGTGAAGGAGGTATGACAGTTGACAAAGAAGATAAGCGCTCATGTGGATTATGTAGGGGTGAATGATCCGCAGCTCCGGAAGTTTGATGTGGTCTATGAGACCCGCTATGGCACCACCTACAATGCCTATCTCATCCGGGGCCCTGAAGCCACGGCTGTTGTCGATACGGTGAAGAGCGAGTTCGCTCAGGAGTTTCTGGAAAACCTACGCTCCCTCATGGATCTGAAAAAGCTGGATTACGTGGTGATCAATCATGTGGAGCCGGATCATAGCGGCGCTCTGGAGGCCCTTCTCCGGGAGGCCCCTCAGGCCAGGGTCGTATCTACCAAGGTGGCTGCAGGCTTCCTGCAGGAGATCCTGAACAGGGAGGTAGCAGTGCAGACTGTAGGCACAGGGGACAGCCTTTCTCTGGGAGGGGACCTGGCCCTCACCTTCTATAACGCCCCCTTCCTTCACTGGCCGGAGACCATGTTCACCTATCTGGAAGGGGATAAGGTCCTCTTCCCCTGCGATTTCTTCGGGAGCCACTATGGAGAGGAAACGGTGACCTTCCGCATCACGAAAGAAGAGATGGAGGCCAATGAGGCCCTGTATTTCAAGGCCATCATGAAGCCCTTCAGCAAGTTCGCCCTGGAGGCCATGGGGAAGATCCAGGATCTCCCTGTGGAAATCATCTGCCCCTCCCATGGACCTGTCCATCAGGGAGACTTTCAGGAGCGCCTGGCCCGCTATCGGGGCTATGCGGCCCCTGGGTATTCCGGAAACCGTATTCTGGTGGGCTATCTCAGCTGCTATGGGTATACAAAGGAGCTGGCGGAAGCCGTGGACCAGGGCATCCGGGATGCCGGCATCGAGACGGTCCTGGCAGACCTTTCCCTCCTCACCCCGGAAGAGGGTGCGGCTCTGGCGGAGGATTCCATGGGGCTGGCAGTGGGTTCGGCTACCATCAACCGGGATGTGATCCATATCTTTTACGATATCTTCAGCAGGGTTTCCGCCTATACAGTCCGGGAGCGTCCGGCAGCGGCCTTCGGCTCCTTCGGCTGGAGCGGGGAGGCTGTGAAGCATATGAGCCAGCGCCTGGAAGAGCTGGGCTATCGTATGGCTGGCACCATGCGCACGAAGCTGAAGCCTGACGCCGGGGCCCTGAAGGAAGCTTATGAACTGGGAGCACAACTGGCAAAGAGTTTTGCCTGATTGGGATAAATTCAGAAAAAGGAGAGAATGACATGCAAGAGAAAATCAGAGAGGCCCAGACCTGGGGCAAGATCCATGCCATCATCGGCATTGTGGGGAGCGTTTTTTCCATGCTTTCCGTGGTAGGGATTCCTATGGGGGTCCTGGCCCTTCTGGCCTACCTGCGCCTGAACAGGGCTACAGATGACCTGAAGGCCCTGGGGGCTAAAGAAATCCAGACTGCGGAGGACTATCAGGGAGTTGTGGAAGGCTATGGCGCCTACATGAAGCTTCTGACCATCGGACAGATCATCGGCATTGCCCTGGCGGTGCTTACAGTGGGCTTCTACTTGATCCTGGCCATGTCCTTTTACGGCATGATGGGAGGCTACCGCTTCGATCTGTAAACCACTCTTTCTTAAGAAAAAGAGCCTTTCTGAAAGGCTCTTTTTTCTTTTCTCCGGGCTCTTGACAGGGGAAATGAAAGGAGTAGAATAAGGTTGCAATTCAAGGAAAAGAGATGATGAAAAAGTGGGAAATGGAGAAGAAGACCGCTGGAAAGACTGGGAGAAGCTCAGCGAAGCTGCGGTCTATGAGGCTCTGAAGACAGGGCCTCTGGGACTGGGAGAAGAGGAAGCTGCTGCCAGGCTGGCAGCCTATGGTCCTAATACCCTGACGGAGAAGAAAGGGAAATCCCCCCTGCTGAAATTTCTGGCCAACTTTACCCATCTGATGGCCATCCTCCTCTGGGTAGGAGGGATTGCAGCCTTTCTGGGAGATCTTCCGGAACTGGGGATCGCCATCTGGATGGTCAACCTCATCAACGGGGCCTTCAGCTTCTGGCAGGAGTTCCGGGCCGGGAAGGCTACGGAAGCCCTGAAGAAGATGCTACCAGCCTATGCCCATGTGATCCGGGAAGGGATCTCCAAAAAGATCCTGGCGGAAGAGCTGGTTCCAGGAGATCTGATCCTTCTTGCGGAAGGGGATGCCATTTCCGCAGATGCCCGTCTGGTAGAAGCCAGCGATTTCCGGGCCAATCAGTCCACCCTGACAGGGGAATCCCATCCTGTGCACAAGTCCAGCGTAGAGATTCACAAGGAAGGCCTGACCCGGGCGGAATTCATCAATATGGTCTTTGCCGGAACCACAGTAAGCGCCGGATCCGGGAAAGCTGTGATCTGTTCCACAGGGATGGCCACAGAATTCGGGAAGATCGCCAGTCTGACACAGGAGATGAAGGAAGAGGAAAGCCCCCTGCAGAAGGAGATGGGCCGGATTACCAAACAGGTCTCTGCCATGGCCATCAGCATCGGCATCCTCTTCTTTCTGGCTTCCGTCTTTCTGGTGGACACCCCCCTGCTCCGGGCTGTGGTCTTCTCCATTGGAATGATTGTGGCCTTCGTACCGGAGGGGCTTCTGCCTACAGTAACCCTGTCTCTGGCCATGGGGGTCCAGCGCATGGCCAAGCGCCATGCCCTGATCAAGCGTCTTTCCGCTGTGGAGACCCTGGGCTGCGCTACCGTTATCTGTACGGATAAGACGGGGACCCTGACTCAGAATGAAATGACAGTGACCCGGCTGTACTTCCAGGGACAGAACCTGGAGGTAACAGGCATCGGATACCAGAACCAGGGAGAGATCCTTGGGGTGAAGGGAGGCCCCCTGGAAGGGGACCAGGACCTTCGGGAGCTTCTGTCTGCAGGAGCCCTCTGCTCCAATGCCAGGCTCCTGCCTCCTTCAGAAGGCCATCCCCAATGGACTGTTCTGGGGGATCCTACGGAAGCCTGCCTCCTGGTGGCTGCGGAGAAGCATGGTCTCGATCTCAGGAGGGAAGAGGCCCGGGCTCCCAGGATGCGGGAAATCCCCTTCGATTCCGGCCGCAAGCGCATGACCACGGTCCATCAGGCGGGGAACCGCCGCCTGGCCTATACAAAGGGAGCGCCCAAAGAGATTCTGGAGCAGTGTACAGCCCTCCGGGAAGGGGGCGCCGACCGTCTCATGACCCCAGAGGACCGGGACGGGATCATGGCGATAAATGACGGTTATGCCAGAGAAGGCCTCCGGGTCCTGGCGCTGGCTGTCCGGGACCTTACAGGTGCAGAAGGCCTGCCCCGGAGTCTGGGAGACTATACCCCGGAGGTAGTGGAAAAGGAACTGACCTTCCTGGGCCTGGTAGCCATGGTCGATCCTCCAAGGGAGGAAGTGGCTGCCGCGGTGGAAAAATGCCATAAAGCCGGAATCCGCATCATCATGATTACAGGAGACTATGGCCTCACTGCGGAAAGCATCGCCAGAAGGATCGGCATCGTTTCCGGAGATTTTCCGAGAATCATCACAGGGAATGAGCTGGAAGCCATGGAAGATAAGGATCTGAAAGAAGCCCTGGGGGGGGAAGTGATCTTTGCCCGGGTAGCCCCGGAACAGAAGCTCCGAGTGGTTTCCAACCTTCAGGATATGGGACATGTTGTGGCTGTCACAGGGGATGGGGTGAATGACTCCCCGGCTCTGAAGAAGGCGGATATCGGTGTGGCCATGGGCCAGACCGGTACGGATGTGGCCAAAGAGGCTGCGGACATGATCCTCACCGATGATAACTTTGCCTCTATTGTCGGAGCGGTAGAAGAAGGCCGGACCGTATACAACAATATCCGCAAGTTTGCGATGTACATCTTCAATTCCAACGTGCCGGAAGCGGTTCCCCTGGTCTTCTATCTCTTCTCAGGAGGCGCCATCCCCCTGCCCCTGACCATTATGCAGGTTCTGGCCATCGACCTGGGGACGGATATGCTTCCGGCCATGGGACTTGGCGTGGAGCCTCCGGAAGAGGGGGTAATGGACAAGCCGCCCAGAAAGCTGGAAGAGCGGCTCCTCAGCAGAAGCCTCCTTCTGAAGGCCTTCGGCTTTTACGGAATCATCGAAGCCTTTGCGGCCATGGCGGCCTTCTACTTCATGAACTGGCAGCATGGCTGGCCTGGTTTGCCCATGGCTCAGGAGGGCACCCTCTACGCCATGGCCACCACCATGACCTTCGGGGCCATTGTCTTCTCTCAGATCGGCATGGTCTTTGCAGCCCGGACCCAGCGGCAGTCCATCTTCCGCAAAGGCCTGGGGGGGAACCCCCTGCTTCTTTGGGGAATCCTTACAGAGGTCCTGATCCTTATGGCCCTCATATATATCCCTGTTTTAAGCAATATTTTCAACACCGCACCCATCGGACTTACAGACTGGCTATTCCTGGCCATCTGGGCTCCCTTCCTCCTGCTCATGGATGAAGGGCGGAAATGGATCCTGCGGCTTGCAGATAAAAGAAAGCCCGGCATGAGCCTGGGAGGAATGACGGAAGGGGGCATAAGATGAAGATCATCATTGTAGGAAGCGGCAGAATGGGAGGAGGCCTGGCCTTGGAGCTCCAGGGCTATGGCCATGATGTCACGGTTATCGATTCAAGCCAGCAGGCCTTCAGCCGCCTGGGTCCTGCTTTCACAGGAAGGACCCTCCGGGGCGTTGGCTTTGACCAGGCTGTCTTGAAGGATGCAGGCATCGAGACCTGCGATGCCATTGCGGCCTTTACAAATAACGACGAAGCCAATGCGGTGGTAGCCCGGATGGCCCGGGAAATCTTCCGGGTGCCCAAAGTGGTGGCTGGCCTTATAGATATCCACAAGGGAGATATCTATAAGAAACTGGGGATCCAGGTCATCAGCCCCGGAGACTGGGGGATCAGACGGGCAGTAGCCCTCCTCTCCTATGAGCCTCTGCACACTGTATACACTGTAGGGGAAGGGGGGGTTCAGATCAAGGTGATCGACCTGCCG
>CAYMDI010000054.1:0-8997 GCA_964389165.1 uncultured Eubacteriales bacterium
ATGGTACTTGGACAAAGGTCCTGGGAGAGTAGGTCGTTGCCAGCTTTTTTATTTTAAATAAGCGGCAGGTTTATGACATGCATGATACATATATGAAGGAAGCGATTATTGAATCAAAGAAGGCCTACGGCAGGAACGAAGTTCCCGTCGGGGCCATTATTGTTTATAAGGGGGAAATCATCGCCAGAGCCGGAAATACGAAAGAGGAGAATCTGGATGTCTGCGCTCATGCAGAGATTCTGGCAATCCGGGAGGCTGGCAGGGTACTAGGAAAGGTTAACCTGGCAGGCTGCACTTTATACAGTACCCTGGAGCCTTGCCCTATGTGTATGGGTGCGATTATCCTGGCGAATATCCGCAAGCTGGTTTACGGGGCCAGGGATCCCGTGAAGGGCGCCGTTGAGAGCTTTATGAAGATCAGGGAGTTTCCTGATGGCGGACGGATTGATGTGATAGGCGGCATCATGGAGGAAGAATGCGCTTCCCTGCTTATAAGTTTTTTTCGTGGAATCCGCTGATTCCATGAATATCTCCTTAATGGGATAGCTCCTATTTATGTCGGTCTTCCATCATGGTATAATGGAAAACAGTCAGGAGGGACTTCATGATGAGACAAATCAAGAAAACCGATATGATCCGCCTGCTCCTCAATGAGCGGAAGCTGAAATCTCCGGAGAAAAAGGATTTTCCGAAAATCTTTTCAAAAAAGGAAGCCAATAAGGCCAGGCATTTCCATATGTCCTTTGATAATTATCAGGCTACACCTCTGTATAGCCTGGATGCGCTGGCTAAGACACTAGGCGTGAAGAAGATCTTTGTGAAGGATGAGTCGAACCGCTTCGACCTGAACGCCTTCAAAGTCCTCGGTGGTACCTATGCGATCACCAGGCTTATCTGCGAAAAGATGGGGAAAGATATCCAAGATGTGGATTTCAACTATATCCGCAAGCATGCAGCAGAGGAAATCGGGAATGCCCCTTTTATTACAGCCACAGATGGCAACCATGGCCGGGGCATCGCCTGGGCTGCCAATCAGCTTGGCCAGAAGGCTATTGTCTATTTGCCGAAGAACTCCGCCAAACGTCGGATTGAAGCAATAAAGGAGACAGGGGCTGAAGCCATTGTCACCAATGTGAACTACGATGATACAGTCCTCATGGCCATCGATCACTCCCGTGAGGTAGGGGCCTATATGGTCCAGGATACGGCTTGGGAGGGCTATACCGATGTACCCACCTGGATTATGCAGGGTTATACGACGATGGGTATGGAGGTTGTAGATCAGCTGGCCCTGGAGGGCTATCAGAGCCCGACCCATGTCTTCCTTCAGGCTGGAGTAGGAGGGATGGCTGCGGCTATTCTCGGCCTCTTTGCCAACATCTATAAAGAGAAGGCCCCCAAGGCCATTATTGTCGAACCCAATGCGGCTAACTGCATCTTTACTTCTGCGGAGTTTGATGATGGGGAGCCCCATAACGTCGAAGGTGATCTGAAAACCATAATGGTAGGACTGGCCTGCGGGGTGCCCAATCCCATAGCCTGGCCCATCATCCGTGATTTTTCCGAGATGTACCTCACCTGTGATGATGCTGTTGCGGCAAGAGGGGTGCGGATTTTTGCAAATCCACTGAAAGAGGATCCGAAAATCGTATCCGGGGAATCCGGAGCAGCAGGCGTCGGGGCTTTCTCGGTAATCATGGGGATTGATGATATGTCTGAAGTCCGGGAGGTCCTTGGACTGAATAAGGATTCGGTGGTCCTGTTCTTCAATACAGAAGGAGATACAGACCCTGTGAATTACAGCGAGATCATCTGGAACGGCAAGTACAGGATGCCTTCCAGAGAATAAAGAAGAGGGGAGCCCGGAAGGGCTCTTTCTTTTATTAATAATCTGTGAAATCCAATGTTTTCTTGGCAAGGCAGCGAATCATAAGGTATAATGAATGATGGACGAGAGTGTCTTACCTCGTACTATTGAAAGTCGTGTCGACGAAAGGAGAAAATCATGAAGATTTCTACCCGGCAAATCGCACTGGCAGGCATCCTGTCTGCTGTAACCCTGGCCATATCCGCTATCGGTGTTGGCTTTATTCCCATACCCAGCCTGGCAGGAGCGGCTACCATTATGCATGTCCCTGTCATTATTGCGGGAGGGATATCCGGTATCCTGGTAGGAGGCTTTACCGGACTGATCTTCGGCTTCTTTTCTTTTATCCAGTTCGGAAGCATTGTCGGAAGCAATCCGATCATCCTCTTCCTGCCACGGATCCTCATCGGGATCGTTGCAGCAGCTGTATTCCGCAGCCTGTCCAAAAGGAACCTGATCCTTGCAGGGGCTCTGGCTGGGGCTGCTGGCACCCTGACAAATACCATAGGGGTATTAGGCCTAGCTATGGCCTTCGGATACTTCACCCCTTCTCAGGTAATCGGTGTCATTGCAGCAAACCTGCCATTGGAGCTTTTCCTTGGGACTGCAAGCGCTGCCCTGATCCTTCCACCCCTTTACCGCTTTATGGAAAAGAAACGGGGGATATAAGATGATCCTCCTGCTGGATGCTGGAAACAGCATCATAACCATCGGTGTCCACGATGGGCGGAAAATCATCCGGACCTTCACCATGGAGACCCGGAAGATCAGGACCAAGGATGAGTTCGCCTTGTTCCTGATCAATATGCTGATGCTCAGCGGAATTCAGCAGGAAAGCATTACAGGGGCGGCGATCGCCTCTGTAGTGCCTACTGTGAATGCTTCCCTGCAGGAAGCCTTACAGGAATACTTCGGGATTCAGCCTGTTGTCGTGGGCCCTGGCATCCGTATGGGCATCCGCCTCAAGGTGGATAACCCCAAAGAAGTGGGGGCAGACCTTATTGCCGATGCACTGGCTGCCCATGTGAAGTATTCTGGCAAGGTCCTTGTGGTGAACTGCGGGACGGCCACCAAGTATTCTGTAATCAGCGAAGATGGGGAATTCATGGGCGTGGCTATCGCACCAGGCTTTGAATTGGGTGCTGAGGGCCTCTTTAAAAAGACGGCCCAGCTCCCGGATGTGGGCCTTCGCATCCCTGATGAGCCAGTGGGGCGGAATTCAGTGGATGCCATTGCCAGCGGCTTATACTTTTCCTATGGAGGAGGAATCCGCCAGTTTATTGAAATACTGAAAAGCCATTACGGAATGGATATGAAGGTAATCCTCACAGGGGGAATTTCCAATCATTTCAGAGATTACCTAAAGGATCAGATCGATTACTGGGACATTCATCTCACTTTGGAGGGACTGAAGATCATCTATGATAAAAACACAGCTGCCGCCTCTTAAGCTAGGCTCCCTGCTTCTGGAAAGCCCCATTTTCGCAGCGCCTCTGGCCGGAGTCAGTGATAAGGCCTACCGCCGTGTCCTGAAGGAAGCCGGGGTTCCTCTTGCCTTCACAGAAATGGTCAGCGCCAAGGCCCTGGCTTATGGAAATGAGAAGAGCAAGGCTATCGTGGATATCCGGGGGGAGGAGCATCCTTTGGGGATGCAGCTCTTTGGGAGAAACCCCTTAGAGATCCGGGAGGCTGCTCTGTTTCTTGAAAGCCAGGGAGCGGATATGATCGATTTCAACATGGGCTGTCCTGCACCCAAGGTGGTAAAGAATGGAGAAGGCTCTGCTCTGATTCAGGAACCGAAGCTTGCCCTGGAGATCATGGAAACCCTGGCATCCAGCGTGAAGGTTCCGGTGACCCTGAAGATCCGCAAGTCTTTCGGGCAAGCCGGGCATGATGCCCTGCCTATCATCAGGAGACTAGGTGAAGTAGGAGTTGCTGCGGTCTTCCTCCATGGCCGGACCCGGGAACAATACTATACAGGACATTCCGATTGGGAATATATCCGCCGTGCTAAAGAAGAAGCCCCAGTGCCCCTTATAGGTAACGGAGATGTGACAGATGCTGCAAGTGCAAGAGCGATGATAAGCCTCACAGGCTGTGACGGGATCCTTATCGGCAGGGGCTTTCTGGGAAATCCCTTTCTGTTCCTGGAGATTATGGATGAGAAAAGGGAATTCTCCCTGGGCGACCGGCTGGCAGCTGCGGCAAGACAGCTTTCCTATGCCGTTGCAGACAAGGGGGATGAAACAGCCGTAAAGGAAATGCGGAAGCATTTCGCCTGGTACCTGAAGGGTTTCAGGAACAGCAGCAGCTATCGGGGACGGCTGAATGCCTGTACCCGGGAGGCGGAGATGCTGGAAATACTGAAAGAAATACTTTCAGAAGCAGAGGTATAGGCGAATACGCAGAAAGGAGCAGAGGATGGCCAGCAAAAGCAAGACCCATTATGTATGCAATGAATGCGGCAGCCAGTCCCAGAAATGGCAGGGACGATGCCCGGCCTGCGGAAGCTGGAATACCTTTGTGGAGGAGCGCATCCAGGATTCAGGGAAGGACAGCAGACAGAAAACCATTACAAGCAAAGAATACCCCAAAGCCATCCTGCTCTCGGAAATTGACAGTGAGGGCTATGCCAGACAGGCTACCGGAAGCGATGAGACGGACCGGGTCCTGGGGGGCGGGCTTGTTGCAGGCTCCCTCACCCTCCTGGCAGGGGATCCCGGAATCGGGAAGTCCACCCTGCTGATGCAGATCGCCTCTTCTTTGGGAAGCCGGGAGAAGGTCCTTTATGTCAGCGGCGAAGAGTCCGTGCGGCAGCTGAAGCTCCGGGCGGAGCGGCTGGAACTTCCCATGGAAAACATCTATATCCTCTCCGAGAACAATATGGAAGACATCCTTCATGGCGTGGAGCAGCTGGACCCAAGGTTCATTATTGTCGATTCGATCCAGACTGTATATATGGAAGATATGACAGGAACTCCGGGAAGCGTAGGCCAGGTCCGGGAGGCAACCCTGGCCCTGATGAAGGTGGCTAAGGGCCAAGGCCGGAGCGTCTTCATTGTGGGACACGTGACGAAATCCGGGAATATAGCGGGGCCGAAAGTACTGGAGCACATGGTGGATACGGTCCTCTATCTGGAAGGGGAAAAGGACCATCCCTTCCGGATTATCAGGAGTGCCAAAAACCGCTTTGGCAGCACACAGGAAATCGGGGTCTTTGAAATGACCCAGCTGGGGATGAAGGGGGTGGAAAATCCATCCAGATATTTCCTCACCCATATGCAGGAAGAAGTTCCAGGCAGTCTGGTAGTCCCTGTTATGGAGGGTTCCAGAGTCCTGTTGGTAGAGCTTCAGACCTTGGCGACAGATACGAACTTCCCGGTTCCCAGACGTCTTGCAGCCGGCCTGGACCTGAACCGTACCCTGCTACTGACAGCAGTCCTGGAAAAGCAGATGAAGATCTTCCTGGGGAAGAAGGACATCTACTATAACATTGTAGGCGGCCTGCGGGTAGATGACCGGGCAATGGACCTGGGAATCCTCCTGGCTCTCCTTTCCAGCCTCTATGATATCCCTGTAAATAAGAACCTTCTGGTTCTTGGCGAAGTGGGGCTTACAGGAGAAATACGGGCAGTAAGCCAGCTGGAAAACAGAATCCGGGAATGCGAGAAGCTCGGCTTCCGGCAGATGATCATTCCCCGGACAAAAGATCTCAAGAAGGGATCCTGGAAGATGGAGCTTCTGGAGGCGGGAAACCTCAGGGAGGCTGCGGAAATATTCATGAAACGGAACAAAGGAGGTCCTGATGCCGAATAACAGACTGATCATCAAAGTCCTCATGGGGCTCGCTACAACGGTGCTGGCTGTGCTTCTGTGGTATGCCACCATATATACCTATGAGAATTATCTCAGCCAGATCTTCACGATCTCCCTTCCAGTGGGAGCCGCTATCATTCTATTAGAGATCCTTCTGGCAGCAGGGATTATCTATCTGATTCTCCGTCTGATCCGGGGCCTTGTGGCCTTTGCTGCCACCTATACCCTTACAGAAAGCATTATCGGGATCATCGGGGTGATCCTGGGCCTGCGCCTGGCTTGGGTGCTGGAATTCATTCTGGTGAAAATCCCCTTTGTGGGGGAATACCTCCTGGTTTTCATTTCTATTGTCTTCGGTACCTTCGGATGGCTTGAGTCCATCAAGCGGAAAGATGAGATCCTGGCCTTCATCGGAAAAGGGAAAAAGGAAGAGGTTCAAAGCAGGAAGGTTGCTGACACGAGCGTGATTATCGACGGACGTCTGGCAGATATGGCCAAGACCGGTTTTCTGGAAGGCCTTGTGGTGATTCCGGACTTTGTCATTGATGAGCTTCAGCGTCTTGCAGATTCTGCAGATGACCTGAAGCGGGCCAAGGGCCGTCAAGGCCTGGATACCATCAAGCGGATTCAGAGCGAGAAGTTCATCCGGATCCAGATTGAGGAGACCCGTGATGAAGGGATCTCCGCTATTCCAGAGACAGACGGCAAGCTGATCCGCCTTATGACCCTTAAAGGGGGGCAGCTGATCACTAATGATTTCAATCTCAATAAGGTGGCCGGGGTTCAGGGGATCCAGGTCCTGAACATCAATGAACTGGCCAATGCCCTGAAGCCTAAGCTTCTCCCCGGGGAGGAATTCTACCTTCAGATCATCAAAAGGGGGAAGGAGGCCAGCCAGGGAGTAGGCTATCTGGATGACGGGACCATGATCATCGTCGAGAAGGGCAGCAGCCGGGTAGGAGATGAAGTCCTGGCAGAGGTGACAAGCATCATGCAGACCTCCGCTGGCCGCCTGATCTTTGCCAGAATCAAGGAGGCATAGGATGAATCCTGCATATATCGTGGTAGCAGGAGGCCAAGGCCGGCGCTTTGGAGGCGATATTCCAAAGCAGTATGCCCTTGCGGGAGGAAAGCCTATCCTCTGGCATACCATTCATCAGCTGAGTCAAGCGGGAATCCGGGAGGTCATCCTGGTCATGGACCTATCCTATCAGGAACTGGCGGAAGGGTTCCTCCGGGAGCTTCCTGTTTCAATTCGCTATATTCAGGGAGGGGAGGAGCGGATGGTTTCCGTGCTGAGAGGCCTTGAAGCCGTACCTGGAGAAGGCTGGGCAGCAATTCATGACAGTGTCCGTCCCATGGTAAGCCCGGACTTGCTGAAGCGCCTGGCAGATGCAGCCAGAGAAGAAGAGGATGTTTATGGGGTCGTTCCGGTACTGCCCATAGCGGATACAGTGAAGGAGAGGGATCCGAAAAGCGGGCGCATCCTCCGGACGCTGGACAGGAGCCGCCTGATCCGTGCAGGCACGCCTCAGCTTGTCCATATCCCTACCTATCTTCCCCTTCTCAGGGAAGCGATTGCCAAAGGAGGCATGCATACCGATGATGCAGGCATCCTGGAGGCTGGGGGCTTTCAGGTTGCAGGAGTGGCAGGGGATGAGGATGCCTTTAAAATCACAGGTCCGGCGGACCTGGAACGGCTTGAAGCAATAATCAGGAGGGACTATGAGAATCGGAATCGGCTATGATGTCCATCGTTTTGTGAAGGGACGCCCCCTCATTTTAGGTGGGGTTGAGATCCCCTATGATCTCGGCCTCCAGGGGCACTCTGATGCAGATGTCCTGACCCATGCCATCATGGATGCCCTACTTGGCGCTCTGGCGCTGGGAGATATCGGGATGCATTTTCCGGATACGGACGAGGCTTACCGGGGAGCAGACAGCCTGAAGCTTCTGGGCCATGTAGGGAGGCTTCTGGAAGAGAAGGGCTGGCAGGTGGGAAATATCGATTCAGTAATTATGGCACAAGAGCCTAAGCTGATGAAATATATTCCGCAAATGCGCCAGCATATTGCGGATGCTCTTGGAATTCCTATGGCTGATGTGAGTGTGAAAGCGACTACAGAAGAAGGCCTTGGGTTTACAGGGAGGCTTGAAGGCATAAGAAGCGAGGCAGCTGTTCTGCTTCGATCGGGAAAATAGCTGCGGCAGAGGAGAGAATTAAATGAGAGTATACAATACAGTAACGAGAAAGAAAGAAGAATTCCAGCCGGTCCATGCGGGCAAGGTGAATATGTATGTCTGCGGGCCTACAACATACAACCTGATCCATATCGGGAATGCCAGACCCATTATCGTCTTCGATGCCTTCAGGCGCTATCTGGATTCATTGGGCTATGAAGTGAACTACATCCAGAATTTCACAGATGTTGATGATAAAATCATCAATCGGGGGAAGGAAGAGCAGATGGACCCCCTGGAGCTTGCTGCCAAGTACATCCGGGAATTCCGGAAGGACGCGGAAGCTCTCCGTGTCCGGGAGGCTACCCATCATCCTAAGGTCAGCGAGAACATCGGTGAAATCATTGATTTCGTCCAGGGTCTTGTGGATAAGGGACTGGCCTATGCGGTGGATGGAGACGTTTATTTCGATGTCCAGAACTATGAACCCTACGGCAGACTCTCCGGAAGGAACATTGATGACCTGAAAGCCGGAGCCCGGGTTGAGGTAGGGGATAAAAAGCGCAATCCTCTAGACTTTGCGCTGTGGAAAGCTGCCAAGGAAGGGGAGGTTTCCTGGGAAAGCCCCTGGGGCCAGGGAAGGCCGGGCTGGCATATCGAATGCTCTACTATGAGTATGAAATACACGGATAGCCCAACCCTGGATATTCATGGAGGGGGACAGGATCTTGTCTTCCCCCATCATGAGAATGAAGTGGCTCAGTCAGAGGGGCTGACTGGACAGCCTTTTGTAAAGTATTGGATGCATAATGGCTTCATTACAGTGAATAAGGAGAAGATGAGCAAGTCCTTAGGGAATTTCTTCCTTGTCCGGGAAATCCTGGAGAAGTTCCCCGGAGAGGTCATCCGGTACTTCATCCTTTCCAGCCACTCCCGCAATCCCATTGATTTCAATGATGGGGCGCTGATGGAAAGCGAGAAGTCCCTGGGACGCCTGATGGCTGCTTACGGGCTTCTGAAGGAGTCCCAGGGCAAGGACCTCACAGCCGGTGGAGCAGATATTCTGGAAGAAGGCTTCCAGGAACTGGAAGGGAAGATTGAAAAGGCCCTCCAGGATGATTTCAACACGGCGC
>CAYMDI010000055.1:0-8851 GCA_964389165.1 uncultured Eubacteriales bacterium
TGGACTTCAACTCAAAACTGGTATCAGCACAAGCCATGGTTGATGGACTTAATTTCGTCATCGCACCGAAGCCAGAGATTCGTCGAGATGAAGTGATCGTAAACCATAACCAGTCAGAAGGAGAGAAAAAACAAGACGCTCCTGCACACACATAAAAAATAAGGCATTCCTCAGAGACTGAGGAATGCCAATGGTTTTCTGGCGGAAGCGGTGGGATTCGAACCCACGGAACCCAGAAGGTTCAACTGATTTCGAGTCAGTCCCGTTATGACCACTTCGATACGCTTCCGTATTTATCTTCAACATCGGTTCTCAGAAATCCCTCGGATAAAGGAGAGAACTGATGGAGAGAACTACACTATGAATTTTTGCGATTGGACTGGTTAAACCAATTCAAATCAATGGTTTAGGCTTCTATGTTACCACATAAGTACGACGCTTTCGAGTCAGCCCCGTTATGACCACTTCGATACGTCTCCAAGAGCACCCAGCCAGACCAGGCACCCCTAAAAGCATACCCCAAGGGACAGCAAGAATCAAGAGACCCCTAGCGGAAGGAATCCCCCGGCTCATCCCGGCGCAGCTCCTCCGCAGCAATCTTCCCGCTCTCCAGAGCAATAGGCACCCCAGCCCCGGGATGCACACTGCTCCCGCAGAAATACAGCCCCTCCACAGCCTTGCTCTTAGCCTGGGGCCGCCAGTGATTACTCTGGCGCAAGGTAGGCTGAAGGCCGAAGGTCGCCCCGTGATACGCATTGAACCGCTCTTTGAAATCCTGGGGCCGCATCACCGTCTCGCAGACGATCTCCTCCCTGACATTCTCCAAGCCCGGCATTTTAGAGAGCTTCTCCAAAGCCTGCTCCCTGTAGCGGCCCACCATCTCCTCATCAAACTCATACTTCGCGGTGGAAAGCTCCGAGACGGGAATCAGGACATAAAAGGCATCCTTCCCCTCCGGGGCCATGGAGGCATCCCCCCTGCTGGGGATGCTCAAGTACACAGAAGCATCAGGAATATACCGGCCATCGAAGATCCGGTCCAGGTTATCCTCCAGGTTGCTGGAAACAATGAAGGTATGCATATCCGTCTGGGGATAAGACCGGGACATCCCCCAGTAGAAGACCAGACAGGAGCAGCTGTAATCCATCCGGTCGATCTTCTCATCCGTATACTTCCCTTTGTCCTTCCTGTCTCTGATCAGGTGCTTCATGGTATAGGGGAAGTCCCCGTTGCTGATCACATAATCCGCCTCATGATCCGCTCCCCCGGCCCGGACACCCCGGACCTTACCCCCTTCAATGAGGATCTCCTCCACCGGGGTGTTCAGGTGGATCCTGCCCCCCAGCTCCTCCAGGACCCTGGCCATGCTTTCCGCCATGGTATGTATCCCCCCTTTGATGGTCCAGACCCCGTAAAGGAGCTCGATCATGGGGATGATATTATACAGGGAGGGACCCTTCTTGGGGGACACCCCGATATACAGGGTCTGAAAGGACATCATCTGCTGGACATCGGGATCCTTGATGAACCGGGCCATCATCCCCTGGGCGCTGCTGAAGGTCTTGAGCTCATAGGCCTTCTTCAGCATCCTGGGGTTGTAGATATCCCGCCAGGAGCGGAAGGGCCTGCGGATGAAGTGGTCATAAGCCACCCTATAGCGCTTGTAGATTTCTGCCAGATAGGCATAGAAACCCCGGGCTGTCTCCGGGCTCCGCCCTTCCAGCATGGCAGTCAGGGCCACCAGATCCCCGGATACCGCATACCCCGGAAAATCCTTCCTGTTGAAGAAGACCTTGTACATGGGCTCCAGGCGGGTCATGGGGATGTATGCCCCAGGATCCTTCCCCGCGGTACGGAAGACATCCTCATAAATCTCCGGCATCATCACCAGGGTGGGCCCCACATCAAAGCGATAGCCCTCCTGGCGGATCTGGTACATCTTCCCCCCCACTTCCGGATTCTTTTCGAAAACCTCTACCTCATAACCAGCCGCTGCCAGGCGCACTGCAGCCCCTAAACCGGCTGTCCCTGCCCCGATGATGATGACCTTCTTCATGCCTTGCTTCCTCCTTTTCCCTTATCCTTTTCCCGGCTCACCAGGCCCCCGCTCTGATCCAGGATCCCCCGGGTCACCTTGCCGTTGAGTTCCTCATACAGTTTCCGTTCTCTGGCTGAGAGACAGCCCAGGACCTTTTCCTCCCAGGCCCCCATAATCTCCCTGAGCAGGGGAGCCAGAACCTTGCCCTTTTCCTCCAGCACCAGGATCTTCCGGCGCCTGTCTTCAGGATGCCCCTTCCGGACCACCAGGCCCCTGGCCTCCAGTCCGGAGAGAGTCCGGGAGACATTCCCCTTGTCCCGCTGGAGGAACTGGCCCAGAAAGGCCTGCTCCGCCCCGGGGACCTGATCCAGGACCAGAATAGCCACCATCTCCTGCCAGTTCAGCCCCAGGTCCAGAAGCTCCCGGTCCAGAAGCTCCATCCCGAATTTTTCTAAAACTGAGATCTCACAGACTAACATCAGCAGCGCCCCCTTATCTGTTGAATTATACAACAAAAAGAGAGGAAATGAAAACACCCTGTGCCCTGTCTTTCCCCGAAAGCTCCTTCCCCTAAGTATACTGGAAAGAAAAGCCCAGGCTCCCTGCACAGATCAGAAGATGCAGAAAGCCTGGGGAATATGCTACAGGCATTGAAAAGGCCCTTACAGGAAGAGGTTCAGGCTCACAGCCATGACCATCATCCCTCCCACCAGGCCCATGATGGAGAGGTGATGCTCCCCATACTCCCGGGCCGATGGCAGGAGCTCATCCAGAGAAATGAATACCATAATCCCCGCGACCATGGCGAAAAGGACCCCCATCATCAGATCGCTGAGGAAAGGCATGAGAATCAGATAACCGATCAGCGCCCCCAGGGGCTCGGAAAGCCCTGAGAGGAAGGAATACCCGAAGGCCTTCTTGCGGCTCCCTGTGGCATAAAAGACAGGGACGGATACGGCAATCCCCTCGGGGATATTGTGAATAGCGATGGCAATGGCAATGGGCAGGGCCAGTTCCGGCTCCCGGAGAGCAGTGACAAAGGTAGCCAGCCCTTCCGGGAAGTTGTGGATAGCGATGGCCAGAGCTGTAAAGAGCCCCATACGCAGGAGCCGGGTGCGGCTCTGGGCCTCCTCCCGCATGCGGATCTGCTCCCCGTGGTGCCCCTGATAGGCATCCGGATCATCCATCTCCTCAATGCTGTGGAGCTCATGGGGATTCTCGCTGCTGGGAATGAGCCTGTCAATGATGGCGATAAGAAGCATCCCCCCGAAGAAGGAGAGGGTGGCTACCCAGGCCCCCTTCACTGTCCCCAGCTCCCCCCCCAGGCTATGCCGGGCCTTGAAGAAGATCTCCACCATGGAGACATAAATCATCACCCCGGCGGAAAAGCCCAGGCTGATGGAAAGGAAGCGGGTGTTGCTTTTCCGGGTAAAGAAGGCCAGGGCGCTGCCGATCCCGGTGCTCAGGCCGGCAAAAAGGGTCAGTCCGAAGGCATAAAGCAGGTTATCCATTGTTGTTTCTCCAATCAGTCTGCTGCATCAGATGTCGATGCCCAGGAGGTATTTCACCGCAAGCCCTACTCCGAAGGAGAGAAGGGCTACAGAAAGGCTGATGCCCGCCATCTCCCGGAAGCGCTTCCCGAAGGGCAGGTCCTTGGCCACGGAGATATAGTAGGTGAAAAGGAAGATGACCCCCACCACCACAAGGAGCATCACCCCAAGGGCCTGGAGATACAGTTCAGCCGGGAAGAGGAGATAGGGGAGGACCAGGAGGGCCACAGCCACCAGGTACATGACCCCTGTATACAGGGAGGACTTCAGGGCGTCCGGATGCCCCTCGGAGCGGGCGGAAAGGTACTCTGAAGAAGCCATGGAGAAGGTGGCGGAGATCCCTGTGATGAGCCCTGAAAGGGCCACCAGACGGGTATTCTGAAGAGCCAGGGAAAGCCCCGCCAGGGTTCCTGTAAGCTCCACCAGGGCATCATTGAGGCCCAGAACCATGGAGCCTACATACTGCAGGCGGTCTTCATCCAGGAGGGAGATGAGAGCTGCTTCATGATCCTCCTCATCCTGAGAGACCCGCCCGGCCTCTTCCACTTCCTTTTCCAGACCCTTATAGGTATCCTGAGCGTTCCCTTCCCCCTGCTCCATAATCTTAATGGCGAAGGTATAGCCGAAGATCCGGCTGATGAGGTCATAGAAGAAGACAGTGAGGCGCCGGGGGGCCAGTTCCTTCCCTGTATACCGCCGCCAGATTTCAGCATGGGCCTCTTCCTCCCGGGCGATCCGCAGCAAGGTCTCCCTGTCTGCTGCCTTCTTCACCCGGCCGGCCAGCTTCCTGTAAATGGCCCCTTCTGTAATCTCGCTCCTTTGAAGCCCCAGGAGGATCTCCCGGGTCTCCCGGGAAATGTTCTGCTCTGTCTGGTTCATTCTTCTTCCCCTTCCTGACCTGAATATATGAATCATTCTACCACAGAAGGAAGGGAGAGGGGAACAGGAAAGGCCGGAGGAATGCCTCCGGCCTTCTAACCCTTAATAGGTGATGCCATCCCGGATGAAGCGCCCTGTTTCCAGATCCAGGAAAGCCTGGTTCAGTTCCTCCCTTGTGTTCATGACAATGGGTCCTCCCCAGGCGATGGGCTCTTGGAGGGGCCTGGAAGACATGAAGAGCACCTGGGCAGGCTCCTTTCCGGCCTGTAAGACCAGAGCCTCCCCATCCGTCAGACGGGCGGCGCTTTTCTCCCCCACCAGCTGGCCTCCTGCTGTCACTTCCCCCTCCAGGGTGAAGATCATCACAGAGCGCTCCGGCTCCGTGGGCAGGGTCAGGGTGGTTCCCGGCTCCAGGTGGATATCGTAGTAATCCAGGGGGAGATACTTGCTCAGATAGCCTTCCTGCCCCTCATAGGTTCCGGCCAGGAGGCGGAGCATATATCCTTCCCCCTTGATCTCGGGAATCTCATCCTTCTTGATGCTCTTATAGGCGGGGGGCGCCATCTTATCCCTGGCGGGAAGGTTGAGCCAGAGCTGGACCCCCAGCATCCGCTCTGCAGGGGGGAGCTTCTCCTCGTGGAGGATGCCGGACCCTGCTGTCATCCACTGGACCTCTCCGTCTCCGATGGTGTCCTCATTCCCCAGGCTATCCCTGTGGGTCATCCGCCCCTTATATACATAGCTCACTGTCTCAATCCCCCTGTGGGGATGCATGGGGAAGCCTGCCACATATTCCTCAGGATTCCTGCTGTCGAAGGAATCCAGCATGAGGATAGGATCAAAGGCCTCCTTGGTGCCATGGCCCAGGACCCGCACCAGGCTCACCCCGGCTCCGTCCTGGGTCCGGAAGCCCCGGATCTGTTCTGCTACACTTCGTTCTTTCATCACATCTCATCCTTTCCATCATTGATTCCATGATTCTTGGTGATTCTTTTCTTCTCCTCCTGCCGGCCTTCTAGGCCCAGTCCCTTGCGGAAGGCCAGCAGGCTTTCCAAGAGGGCCTTGCGCTGCCCCAGGGAAAGGACCCCGAAGAGCTCTTCCAGCAGGGCGTCATGCTCCGGCAGCACCTCCTGGATCCGCTCCCGGCCCAGAGGAGCCAGAGAGATCCTGGTGCAGCGCCTGTCCCCTTCCACGTCCTTCTTCACCACATAGCCCTTCTTTTCCAGATTATTCAGGACATAGGGGACATTCCCCGGGGTGCTGAGGATGCTCCGCTGGATCTCTCCCACCAGGAGGTCTCCTTTGGCCTGGAGGGCCTCCAGAATGGCAAACTGGGTCAGGGTCAGGTCATGCCGGGCGCACAGCAGGCTTACCTCATGGAGGAGGTGGCTGGTGATGCGGTTCAGGGCGATCATCAGACTGGCATCGGTTCTGCTTAAGGGGCTCATCAAATCCCTCCCAAAAAAATATATCGATGTAGATTAATTATATATCTACATCGATATATTTGCAAGACCCAGTCTCTTATCTCAGGCAGACCCCTCCGGGGCACCGAGGAGCCGGACCTTCAGATGATCCACAAGGAGGGCTCCCAGGGGGGCGGTGAGGAAGATGGAGGTGACAGCAACCGTGAGGATCAGCTCCCCGGAAGCCAGCCCCATGGCCAGGGGCAGGCCCCCGATGGCAGCCTGGACCGTGGCCTTGGGAAGGTAGGCTATGGCCGCAAAGAGGCGCTCCTTGCCATTCAGGGGAGTCTTCACCAGGGAGAGGAAGACCCCGGCCAGACGGAAGATCAGGACCCCAAGGAGGAGGATGATAGCCAGGAGGCCCCCCTGGGCGGCATATCCCACATTGACAGAAGCCCCCACCAGGACGAAGAGGAGGACCTCCGCCCCTACCCAAAGCCTGGAGAACTTCCCGGAAAGGCGCCTGGCGGCCTCATAGCTCCCCTGCTGGAGGGTGGCTCCCATGGCCATCACAGCCAGCAGGCCGGAGAAGGCCAGGGTTCCTGAGAGGGCCTCTTCCAGGGAGAGGAGGAGGAAGGCCAGGGAAAGAAGGATCAGGGTCTTTCCCGTATCCCGGACATGGAAGCGGCGGAATAGGAGGGTGAGGAAGAGGCCCGAGGCAATCCCCCCGGCAAGGCCCAGAAGGATGGAGGTGGGGATAGCCAGGAAAGCCCTGGGGTCCAGGGTTCCTGTCTTAGCCAGTCCCATGAAGGCCGTAAAGAGGACAATGACATAGACATCATCCACAGAAGCTCCCGCCATGATCATCTGGGGGATGCTTTTCTTCCTGCCATAGCCCTCCTCCATGGCTTTCAGCATCCGGGGAACCACAACAGCCGGGGATACCGCTGCGATGACAGTGCCCAGGATGGCGGCATCCAGGAGGCTGATTCCCAGAAGGGGCGGAGCCAGAAGGACCATTCCCAGGATCTCCAGGGTGGCGGGGAGGAAGCACATGAGAATGGCAGGGCGGCCTACTTTTTTCAGGTCCTTAAGGTCCAGGTTCAGACCGGCCCGGGTGAGGATGATAATCAGGGCGATCTGCCGGAGCTGGGGAGAGAGGAGAAGGAGCGCCGGATCCAGTAGGGCAAGGCCGTAGGGACCCAGAAGGATGCCTGTAAGAAGCATCCCCAGGAGCTGGGGCAGGCCCAGCTTTTCCAGGATCTTCCCCAGAGCCATGCCCAGCAGGAAGATCAATGCCAGAGACAGAAGCATGAGGTTCTCCCTTCTTTATCTGGCCAGGAGGGCCAGCCCGGCCCCGCAGACCACCAGTCCCACCAGCTGCCTGGGGGTCAGGGTCTCCCGGAAGAGGAAGACCCCTACCAGGAGGAGGACCACTGCCAGCAGAATGCTGGCCACCAGATGGGCTGTGCTGATCTTCCAGCCTGCCCGGTAGACATAGAGAAAACCGAACTCCAGGCCCACCACCGCCAGGCCCAGGACATAGGTGGCCCAGTTGCTTCTGGACCATTCAAGGAAGATGTTCTTCTGGCTGCTTGTGGTGAGGAAGAGGAGGAGCGAAGCGACCATGGCCACAAAGTAGGTGAGGGACAGGGAGGCAAAGGAATTCAGGCTGTGGGGGGTGGACTTCGAGCTGATATTATACATCGTATTGGCGGTGACAACCACCAGAATGGGCCAGAGCATGCTCCACATTATCTTATCCTCCTTAAAAAATGCCGTATGCAAGTCAGCCTCGCATACGGCAGGTGCTCATCCGGGAAGGGTATTTCCTGTACTCACTATATCTGAAAAAAGACCGGGTTGCAAGGGCAGAGGCCCAGGCATATTTTGAAGAGGACCTGCATGGAAAGCCTATGCCCCCTCTTCAGTCTTTACATTCCCAGCCCCGGTCTGTGAGGCTGCAAGAGGCTCCTGCTCCCGCTTCCTGAAGGGACTGTGCCTTTGCAAGGACCTCTCCCTCCTCCCTGGCAATGCGCTCCAGGAGGGTTTCCAGCTCCTTCCGGGACAGGGCCCCGGCCACTGCATACTTCCCGTTAATCACCAGGGTGGGCACGCTGCGCACCCCATAGGACCGGGCCCGTTCCAGATCTAAGAGGACAGCCTCTTCCGTTTCGGCTTTCCCAAACTGGGCCTGCCATTGGGTCAGGGGAAGGCCGGCTTCCTGCACCGCTTCTTCCAGAACCCCTGGTTCCTCGATGTTCTTGTTTTCCACAAAGAGCTTGTGCTGGATCCTGTCAAAGGCATCCCAGTATGCCTCCTCCCCTCCAAGGAGGCCTGCGGCCTTGGCGGCCAGGAGGGGCTTTTTTGAAAGAGGGAAATTGAAATCCGTTCTGGACATCCCTTCAATATTGAAGCGGTGGGCCTCGTCATTCTCATTGGCATGGGCCCAGTGTCCCAGGACCTCTGCCTTCACAGCCTCCCGGGAGCCGAAGCTGCGGATGAAATCCTCTGCTTCCCAGCCCAGGGCGAAGGACCTGTGCTGTATTTCCAGCCCCTCATATTCTTCAGCGAGCTTCCGCATTCTGGCAGACATGGGAAAGCAGAAGCTGCAGATCACATCATGGAAGAATTCAATTTTCATTATAGGTCCCTCTCCTTCTATTCCTCATTCCATCTGTATTTCTTATTCCGGAGCAACGTCTCCAGCCTGCAGTCCAGGCACAGGCCGTTGTGACAGCAGATCAGGCCTCCGCATTCCGGACAGGCCCATTTCTCTTCCTCCAGCTTCAGGAAGCTTTCCAGGCCATGGTCTCTGATATGGTTTAGGTTGTCAATCATGCTCATATGATACTTTGTGCGGTAGCGCTTATCCAGGTTTTTCAGCAACCTGCAGGGGTAGGCCCCGCACTCATAGCAAAAGCGCACCTTCCCTTGGCCCAGGAGCTGGCAGCCATCCCCCATATGGGTGCAGTTCT
>CAYMDI010000056.1:0-6744 GCA_964389165.1 uncultured Eubacteriales bacterium
GGGAGGGGAACCTGGATCTGAATCTGGATCCCAAGGCTGACTGGGCCCTGCGGAATCTGGATCAGTTCCCTGTGGAAGTAAACAGCGCCCCCAGAGAGACCCTCCTCCGGGTTCCCGGAATCGGGGTCCGTTCCGTGATGCGGATCCTCACAGCCAGGCGGGTGGGGAAGCTGGACTATGAGGATCTGAAGAAAATGGGGGTTGTCCTGAAGCGGGCCAGGCATTTCATCACCTGCAAGGGGCGCTACTATGGCACAGGTCCCTTCCGGGAGGAGGCCATCCGCTACCGCCTTTCCCCTTCCCAAGATCTTCTGGCTGCAGAAAGCCAGGGTGTTCAGCTCTCCCTCTTCCAGGAGGAGCCGGCCCCTTATCTCCAGAGCGACCCCCGGGCTGCCCTTCTGGGTGAGCTGTGATGATCGCCTATCTTCATGACGGGACCTATCCCGGCCTTCTCTGCGCTCTGGCCAAGGCCCTGGCCAGGGACGAGGACCCCGTAGCCATCTGCCAGTCTCTAGATTTCACTCCGGATCTCCTCACTACCCCCATCTCCGTGACCACAAAGGAAGAGAAGGCCCGGAAGGCTGCTGCCGTCATCCGCAGCAGAATCTCCCCCAGGGCCTTGGAGAAGGTCTTCCTGGCCTTCCTATCAGACAGGCCGGAAGCAGGGCTGGCCATCTACCAATACCTCCACCTAGGCTTCCGTCTGGGCAAGGGGGTAGATGCCCACCTCAGCCTGGATCCAGTCAGGAACATTGATCGTCTGATTCACAAGGTGCATCTGGAAAGCCACCGAATGAAGGGTTTCCTGCGCTTCCGCAAGGTCCGGGACTTCTATTATGGCCCCATGGAACCGGACCATGACATCCTTACTCTCATCACCTCTCACTTCAAGGAAAGGCTGCCCCGGGAGGCCTTCATCATCCATGACTTGAAGCGGGAGCTGGCCTACTTTCACCAGGGAGAGGAGGAGGGCTTTGCCCCCTTCACCCGGGAGGAGGCCAGGGCCTTTCTGGAGAGCCGGGAGGATCAGGCCTGGGAGGGCCTTTGGAAGGCCTTCTTCCAGACCGTTTCCGTAGAGGGACGGGAGAACCCCAGGCTTCAGAAGGGCTTCATGCCCCGGCGCTACTGGAAGCACCTCACGGAGATGGCAGAAGACAACCCGGAGGATGCCCTGCCTCCTCTCCTTTCCTGAAACAGAAAGAAGCCTGCAATGCAGGCTTCTTTCTGTTGCCTCCCTCATGGGGGGATGATGAAGGCTGGAATATTGAATCAGAGCAGGGCTGGCAGGGGCCAGTCCTTTTCTTGTTTCCTATTATATCCCCGGGGTTCTGGCCCTTCAAGTCGTTCCAGTTCTCTTGTGCAAAAGGCACGGAAGCGGTGCCGAAATATAAAGTTTCCAGGGTCTCCCCTGCCATCTCTTGCCCTCCCCTCCAGAAAAGCACCTGTTTACGGGGTGTTTGAGACAGGTGATTGCTGACTGGATTAGCTGACAGGATGCTTTTCAATAATGACCAGCATGAATTTATAATAATTATTGAAAATGAACAGGGAATTTCAGAGAATGAAAAACAGATTTATATAATAAATTTAGCCCTATTATAGATATGTAAGGAAAAATGAGGTATCCCATGAAAATCGCTAAACGAATCGGAATCACCCTGACCCTGGCTGTGGCTGCCTTTGCCCTTTCCTTCCTCCCCGGGGGGCTGGAACTGCTGGCTGAGGATGGCTGGACCCTGGATGGCGATGTGAGCTGGACGGAGTCCTATCCCATGAACGGGCAGAATGACTACCTTCAGGACCAGCAGACAGGGGCTAATACAGTCTCCCAGGATCTGGTGGGGAATGCCACCTACCCTTCCGTATATATGCATTTTACAAGCACGGATGTCTCCTTCCGGACCCGGGTAAACGACATCGATGGGGGCACGGACCCCAGCAGCTATGAGTACAAGAACTTCATCTTCGCCGGGGTGGATGCGGACCTTAATGGCAGCATTGATTTTTTCCTGGGCATCTACAACCCCTCCGGGAACAACGGACGTCTGGGCATTTACCAGAGCTACCCCTCCTACACGAATACAGGACCCAGCTCAACGGGGATTGACGGCAAGCCCCTGATCGCCTACCAGCCCCAGCGGGGAGTCAACTATACAATCAAGCAGGCGGACAGCAGCTTTGACGGGTTCCGGACTATTTCGTCTCCTTCACCTTCCCTGTAGCAGACCTCCAGAAGGCTTTTGCCCTGAATGGCATTGAATTTGATGCCAGCACCCCCTTCCGCTTCATGACAGGCACCGCCTCACAGGACAATTCCTTCAACCAGGATCTTAATGGCATGGACAAGACAGGCTGGACATATAAGGGGACCTGGAGCGCCCTGAACGTCTACTCCAAGACCGTCACCGCCGCCGAGGGGGGCTTCAGCAGCCTCTACCATACAGTGGTTTTCGACAAGAACACGGGAGACACTCCCCCGGCTCCGGATACCAAGACCGTATCCACCGGGAGCGCCCTGGGCACCCTTCCGGACACCTCAACTATGACGAAAAAAGGCGGCTTCGTCTTCCAGGGCTGGAACACCAAGGCCGATGGCTCGGGAATCACCGTCACTCCCGATATGGTCATTAACAGCGACATCACAGTCTATGCCATCTGGTCCAGCAGTTCCATCTTCCAGGTGACCTTTGATCCCAACAGCGGAAACTGGAGCGGCAGCACAAGCAATAAGACAGCCTCCACCATCAATGGCGTGGTGGGAGGGAACATGCCCGTGGACCCCACCCGGGAGGGCTATGAATTCCAGGGCTGGACCCTGGTCCGGGGCAGCAACCAGAACACCTTCGATTCCAGCACCCCTGTTTCCGCACCCCTGACCGTTTACGCCTACTGGGTCCCCACCGGGACCAAGAGCCAGCCTGTCCGCTTCTATAATAATGAGGGAACCTCCCTCATCGCCTCCATCTACCCCAACGGGGCCAGCGCTAACTACAATGCAGCCACCCCCCTCCCCACCCGGACTGGATATACCTTTGCCGGCTGGAGCGTAACGAAAAGCGGCAGCACCGTGGATAAAGCTTCCGGCTTCACCATCGGCTCCAAACCCACGGTCTTCTCCTATTATGCAGTCTGGACTAAAGCCTCCACAAGCTATTCCCTGACCTTCAATGCAAATGGCGGGACCCTGAAAGACATCACCATCCGCACAGTGACAGACGGGCTTTTCGGCACCATGCCCATCCCCCCGGAGCGCAGCGGCTATGAGTTCATGGAATGGAACAGGAAGGCGGATGGTACAGGGGAGACCCTCTATCCCACAACCCCTATCACCCAGGCCACCACAGTCTATGCTATCTGGAAGCAGGCTCAGCAGGTGACCTTCTATGCCAATGACGGCAGCCCCGCCAATGAGGCCATCGTGGCTGTAGACTACCAGCTGAACTACTTCCCCCAGACACCCCTCAGGGAAGGCTATACCTTCCTGGGCTGGAGCACGGATAGCGGGGAATCCAACAGCGTCAATGCCAACCTCACCAACCTGGGAGGCCATCTGGGCCTCTTCAGCCTGGCTGCTGCTACAAACATCCTGGATTTCTATGCAGTCTGGGATCCTGTCTACACAGTGACCTTTGACGGAAATACAGGAGACTGGGGAGGGAATCCCCTTGTCACTACTCAGAATGTCCCCACGGCCAATGGGGGTGTCCTTTATCTCCCTGCCTCTCCCCTTCTACCCAACTATTATCATGTCACCTGGAACACTGAGCCTGACGGCAGCGGGGAGACCTTCACCCTGGCTTCTGCCGTCACAGGGAACATGACAGTCTACGCCCAGTATGAGCCCCAAAGCATCAGCCTCCCCTTTGACGCCAATGAAGGGGCCTACCTGGATGCCAGCACCCAGAAGGCCGTGGAAGAGACCTACGGAACCCTCTTCAACCTTCCTGCTGAAACACCCACCCGGGCAGGCTATACCTTCGCCTCCTGGAATACCAAGGCCGATGGCAGCGGGGAAACCATCACTGCCAGCACAGCCTTTACGGATCTTACCCTCCCTGCGGTCTATGCCCTTTGGACCCCGGAAGGCTATGTGACCATCAATTACCTTTCAGACAATGTCCTCCACGGCACGGTAAGCAGCGGCCATGAAACCCTGGATCCCCTTCTGGGAACAGCCCTGGGCTCCACTGCAGAGCCTAAAACAGGGTACCATTTCCTGAAATGGGTGGATGCGGAAGGCGCTACCGTAAGCACTGAACCGGTGTTCATCCCCTCCAGGACAGGGGATCCTGGAGCATATGCAGCGGCCACCTACACAGCCATTTTTGAAGCGGATCTCTATACCATCACCTATAACCTGGATAATGGAACCAATGCTCCGGAGAATCCTGCCACCTATACCTATGGGGACCGGATCATTCTCCACGACCCTGTGAAGGATGGCTATCGCTTTGACGGCTGGTATGACAGCAGCGACAACCTGGTGACGGAGATTCCTGCAGGGGATACCGGAAACAGGACCTTTACTGCACGCTGGACCAAGATTCATACAGTGACCTATGAGAGCAACGGGGGAACAGCCATCGACCCCGCTGCAGTCCTGAATGGGGAGACCATCCCCAGCGCTCCCACACCCCCTGTGAAGGTGGGCTATACCTTCGGGGGCTGGTATCTGGATGACGGTGCCTTCACCGACCCCTTCACCTTCGGCAGCACAGCCATCACCGGGGATATCACCTTGTATGGCAAGTGGATTGCCGATACGGATACCCCCTACACGGTGAAACACTATCAGGAAGAAGCAGGCACAGGAACCTATGTCCTCAAAGAGACTGAAAACCTCACAGGGACCACTGGTGCAACAGCCACGGCCTCTGCGAATAACTATACAGGGTATTCGGAAAACAGCAGCCATCCGGACCGGGTGGCTTCAGGAACCATTGCCGGAGACGGCACCCTGATCCTTTCCCTCTACTACTCCCTCAATGATTACTCCGTCACCTTCTATGGAGCAGAAGGAGCCTATGCGGATACTACAATAGAGAAGGTGGTGCTTCAGAATTACGGGAGCCTCTACCGCCTGCCTCTGGAGAATCCCACAAGGCTGGGCTATGCCTTCGATGGCTGGAAGGATGAATACGGCGAAGCCGTTACCGCGGAAAGCCTCTTCGATGACCATAGCATCACTTCCGTCTATGCCCAGTGGGTTCCAGACGGTTGGGTGACCATCACCTATGCATCCCAGAATGAGGCCGTGGGGACGGTCAGCCAGAGCCAGGATTACCTGCATCCTGTCTACGGTACGGCATCCGGCTCCACCGCCCAGGCGAAGACCGGACACCACTTCGTGAAGTGGGTGGATGCCGAAGGCAATACAGTAGGCACGGAGGCTGCTTTCACCCCTGTGAAGGCCGGAGAGCCGGCCGCATATGCTGCAGCTGCCTATACTGCTGTCTTTGCAGCGGACACCTACACCATTACCTATACTCTGGATGGGGGAAGCAACCATGGAGACAACCCCTATATTTACGAATACGGGCAGAAAGTCCTTTTGGAAACCCCCGTCAGAGATGGTTATGATTTCCTTGGATGGTATGACAAGGATGGAAACAGGATCACAGAGATCACAGTGGGTGAAATGGGGGATCTGGAGCTCTTTGCCCAGTGGGCCAAAGCTTCTTCTGTAACGGACCTTCCTCAGACGGGAAATGGAAGCCAGTTCAAAGGCTTGCTGGCAGTCATCCTGGGAGGAGCCCTGACCCTCTCTGGCATAAGGGCCAGAAGAAAAAGCAGATAGACAGAAGCATGGAAAAGCCCCCCTTCCGGGGGGCTTTTCCATGCCTGATGATCAGGATTATCTGTTGTGGCCGTTCTTTTTGTCCGGATCTGATGAAAGAGCTGCAGACTGACTGCAGCAGACGTTCATTTCAGAACGCCGGTCCGGGCTAAGCTTTTTTTCACTGCTGTCCCAGGGACTGTCCAAGGCTATTTTTTTGTGATAGCCACACGCCAGACTTCCGGACCTTCTTCAAGGTATTCCCAAAGGAAGCTGTCAGGCATTTCCATGATGAACTGGTAATGAAGGGGTCTGGGTTCATGGTCGTTGATCAGCTCCATTTTCTGGCCAGGCTCCAGGCTTTCAAAGGCTCCGAAGATAGCCGGGTGCTTGTCCCTGGGCTCATATTCCCTTGCATCCACTGTCACAGTAAACTTATCCATTATTTCATATCCTTTCCGTAGGTTTTCTTTTTTTCATTATATGCCAGGATCGGACCTCTTTACCGTAGCTGGGGATACCTGTCGAAATATAAAAAAAGAGATGCAAAATCAGCAAACTGAACAAGAGACCCTGAGAGAATGGTCAGCAATTGGATACAAAGAAGCCCTGAGATTCCTCTCAGGGCTTCTTTGAACAGCTGGTCAGGTGGCGGCCAGGGGCGTGGTCGCTTCCTAGGATTCTGCTCTTTTCAGAGAACGCCTGTCTCTTCTGATCTTGATTCCGACACCCAGGGTCAGGGCGGCCAGGATAACCACAAGGATCCATGGGAATGTCCCGGTTTCTGTCCCGATAATGCCGTAATAGCTCAGATGATCGGTGACGAAGGTCACCTCATCCCCATTGATCTCACAGGGGATGATTTCCACTGTTCCGTCATCAGCAATATACACCACCTGGAGGTCCTTGTAGCCTTTTTGCTCTTCTGTCAGCTTCAGGGTGATCCGGACTTTTCCGTCCGGCTGGAT
>CAYMDI010000056.1:6754-8777 GCA_964389165.1 uncultured Eubacteriales bacterium
GGGTGATGTCGTAGAGCTGGGTGATGACCTGGCCGTCTGCCGCATTCCTGACATTGACGGCAAATTTTTCCAGGGTCCTCTTGTTCAGGCTATCCTTGATTTTCGTGACTACTAGTTCTGTCCGGAGATCAAAGCCCGTTCCCTCAAGGCCCTCAAGTTTTGTGCCTGAAGACTTGTCGAAGAGCCGCAGCAGCCTGCTCAGGGCTTCTGAAACATCCTTCAGTCTGGCTGCCGCATCCTGGCTCACCAGGGCCTGCTGATGGCCGGAGAGCCTGTTGTAGGCCTCCTCCGCAGCCCTGACAGCCCCGGCATCTGTATTCTTCACGCTCCCTGGACCAGGAAGGGCGCTAATCAGGCTCTCAACAGCCCGGACTTCCTCCAGGACCTGGAGATTATCATTGATGAGGGTCACCACGGCGAATATGGCTGTCTTTTCACTCAAGGTCAGATTGTTCCCATAGGCCTCCAGGATCCTCTGAAGATCAGTTTTGGCCTTTTCCAGCCTTGCCTTGTCATTCTTGGTGACATTGTTTTCCGTAGTCCCCCGGACCAGGTCTTTGGCCTCAGCCACAGCCTTGGCTACGGCATCGATTCTGGCCAGGGCCTTTTGTGCCTCAGCGATCTTCTGTGTGATAGCCAGCTTGTCCGTTTCCGTGAGATTTGCTGCATAATCCTTGAGGATCTGTTGGAGTTGAAGGATGGCCTGCTCCAGCCTGGTCCTGTCACTTGCTGAAGCATTGCTCTCTGTGATCCCCCGGATCAGTTCCTGTGCAGCGGAAACAGCCTTGACAACCGCTTCTATTCTGATCAGTGCCTTTTCCCCATCAGCAATCTGCTGTTCAATGGCCAGCTTCTGGCTTGGGGTGAGGTTATCCGGATAGCCTTGGAGCAGATCTTTCAGGGCTGCAATGGCCTCTTTCAGGGCTCCTTCATGCTCCAGGGCTGCATTGTCCTCGGTGATGCCCTGGATTCCCCTGGTCGTATCCCCTATCATTTTGGAGATCTCATTGACTCTGGCCAGAGCCTTTTCAGCTACGGCTTTTCTGCCTTCCAGGGCGGATTTTTCAGCTGCTGTCAGATTGCCTTCGTAGGACTCCAGAATGCTGGCTATTTCTGCCAGGGCGCTTTCCAGGTCTGCCCTATCCTCTGCTGTAGCATTGTCCTCCGTGATGCCTTCCGCCAGGTCTTCTGACATGGAAAGGGCTGCGGCCACCGCATCGATCCTGTCCAGGGCTGCTTCCGCTATAGCTTTCTTGCCCCAGAGAACAGATCGTTCATTATCTGTGATGTTGTGGGAATCCAGAAGGAGCTGGAGATCGGCAAGAACCTCTTCCAGGATAGTCCTGTCTGTGGATTTCGCATTGCCTTCCGCTAGGGTCCCGAGCTTTGTCAGGACAGCGGAGATATCCCCTGCCACGGCAGTGATTTTATCCAGCAAGATTCCGCAGGTTGCCGTGATGGCGGCCAGTTTGTCTTTTTCCTCCTGAGTCGCATCATCTGTGTTTACCCCCTGAACGGCTGCCTTCACTGCCAGAATGGCAGCCTCATCCCCGGCATTCACATTGTCAGCAGTAAGGCCTTCAATGGAAGCGGCCAGGCTGGCGATGGTCTTCATGGTTACAGTATAGGTTGTGGTGTTTCCCGCCATGTCTGTCGCCACCAGGACATAAGTCCGGTTCACATCCCCCTGGAGGGTACTTCCCGTAAAGGAGGAGCCATTGAGGGTCACTGTATCCAGATTCGTATCGGTGATGGTGATGTTCTGGGTTGTGTAGCAGGTAGCTCCATCTGTCAGGCCGCTGATGGCAGGGGCCGTCCCATCCAGGACCAGACCCTGGGTGTTGATATAGGAAACATTCCCCGCCTGATCTTCCAGCCTGACGAAGATGATCACATTCTTATCGGGCTTGATGTCAAAGCTGGTTCCGCTTGTGTAGCTGTAGAGAGCAGCCTGGGCCAGGCTGGCGTCAAAGCCAGCTGTATTATCTGGAAGCTCCATGACATAGTAACCTGTGGAGGCCAT
>CAYMDI010000057.1:0-8717 GCA_964389165.1 uncultured Eubacteriales bacterium
GGATGCTATATATGTGGCGGATAAGATCTACTTCATCGAATTTAAAAACGGCAGGCTGGATACAGCAGATAAAAAAAGGAATCTGAGGCTGAAATTCTGTGAAGGGCCTTATGTGATTCTGCCAAAAATCTGCCATCAGCGTAAGCTCCAGTGCAACAAAGTGGAATTCGCCCGCCTGCCTAAAGTAGCTGTGGTGATCTACAATGGAAGCAAGAATCCCTCGGATGTCCTGCGGATGCGCTATAGTTCCAGATTCCAGCTGGATGAATACCACTATACCCTGTATGACAAAGTATACACCTTTACCTTCCAGCAGTTTGAGAAGCTGGTCCGGGAAGGACGCCATCCATTCATCTTTCTGAAAGAGACAGATCGCCCTTGACACAAGGCTATGAGTAAGATAAACTGTTAAAGTAAAGCAAAAACACTTTACGGAGAGATAATGGAAAAATTCACGAAGATGAGCCTGCTGCTGGATCTCTACGGCAGCCTCCTTTCTGGAAAAAGGAAGGAAGTTCTGACCCTGACCTATCATGAAGACTACAGCCTGACGGAAATCGCCGAGATGTTTGGCATTACCAGACAGGGGGTCCGTGATTTCCTTGTGAAGGGGGAGAAGGAGCTCATGGGCTATGAGGAAAAGCTTGGGATTCTGGAAGATAAGTTCCGCCAGGACGGGATCATTGCAGGCCTTCTGGAAGAGAAGGATTCAGAAACATTGAAAGCAGGTCTCCGCAAGCTGATCTATTACGAAAAGGAGTAGCATGGGAGCATTCAGCAGCCTTACGGAAAAACTTCAGCGGGCTTTTGGAAAGCTTACAGGCAAGGGACGCCTCAGCAAAGAGGATGTTGCTGCAGCCATGAAGGAAATCCGACTGGCTCTCCTGGAAGCTGATGTCAGCTACAAGGTTGTAAAAGACTTTATAGCCAAGGTAGAAGCCAGAGCAGTCGGCGCAGAGATTCTGGAAAGCCTGTCCCCTGGCCAGCAGGTTGTGGACATAGTCCACAAGGAACTGGTGGATCTTCTGGGATCGGAAAGCGGTTCCCTGGACTTCTCCAACAAGAAGCCTTTTGTAATCCTTATGGCAGGGCTTCAAGGGTCGGGGAAGACCACAACTGCAGCAAAGCTGGGTTATCTCCTGAAAAACAGCGGCAGGAAGGTAGGCTTCATCGCAGCAGATATCTACCGTCCGGCAGCTATGGAGCAGCTCCGGACCTTGGCTGGCAAGATCGGACTGGAAGCTTACGGAGAAGATGAGGCCCAGGATGCTCCAGCTCTCGTTGCAAGAGGCCTGGATTACGCAGGCAGTTCCGGATGGGATACCCTGATCATTGATACAGCGGGGCGGATCCATCTGGACGAGGCCATGATGAGTGAGCTGATCCGGATCAAGGAAAGAGTCCCAGTCCATGAGACGATCCTTGTTGTAGATGGGATGACCGGACAGGATGCTGTGAACATCGGCAAGGAGTTTTCCGAAAAAGTGGGGATCGACAGCCTTGCAGTTACGAAACTGGATGGTGATGCCAGAGGCGGAGCGGTGATTTCCCTCCGTGCTGTCACAGGCGCCCCTGTCAAGTTTCTGGGCATGGGAGAAAAGATCGATCAGTTGGAATACTTCCACCCGGACAGGATAGCAAGCCGTATCCTGGGCATGGGAGACGTTCTCACACTCATTGAAAAGGCCAAAGCCCAGATTGATGAGAAGGAAGCAAAGGAGATGCAGGCCAAGCTCCTTGAAAGCACCTTCACGCTGGAAGACTATCTCAGCCAGATCCGGCAGATGAGGAATCTCGGTTCCATGGAAGAGATCCTCAGCATGCTTCCAGGAGGTTCGCGGCTGAAAGGCCTCAAGGTAGAAGAGAAGGAAATGGGCAAGGTAGAAGCCATTATCTGCTCGATGACTCCGGAGGAACGGAGGAAGCCGCAGATCATCAAGGGCGGACGGAAAGTCCGCATCGCTAAAGGAAGTGGAACCATGGTCCAGGATGTCAACAGACTGCTGAAGCAGTTCGAAGGCATGAAGGCCATGATGAAGCAGATCGGTAATAAGGGCAAAAAGAAGCGGGGACATTTCCCGGGATTCTGATGGCTCATTACATAAAGAACAAGAAATACAGGAGGTGAAAACATGGCAACAAAAATCAGACTGCGCAGAATGGGGGCTAAGAAAGCGCCTTTCTACAGAGTGGTTGTAGCAGATTCCCGGTCTCCCAGAGATGGCCGCTGTATCGAAGAAATCGGCTTTTTCAATCCCATTGCGAAAGAAGGGGCTGAAAACCTGAAAATCGATGCGGAACGGGCCCTTTACTGGCTGGGAACAGGCGCACAGCCTTCCGAAACAGTGAAAAGCCTGCTGAAAAAGGCTGGCATCACGGAGAAAGCCAACAGCTAAGGAGTACATCATGGTTGAATTGATCCGATTCATACTGGACAATATTGTAGATCCTTCTATCCCTATCGATGTGCGCAGCACAAAGGAAGACGGAAAAGAGGAGATCACCGTGCTGGTACCGGAGAACCACATGGGCAAAGTGATCGGAAAGAGCGGACGTATTGCGAAATCCATCCGCCTCATAGCCAATGCCAGCCGACGGAAGGATGCAAAGAAGATTTATGTCAACATTGTCTCCAAAGAAGGATAGCATGATCCTCATCGGAAAGATCGCAGGAGCCTTCGGGGTCCGGGGAGAGCTGAAAATCTACCCTTTGACCAATGACCCTGAGATGTTTCTTGATTTCAAGACGATTTCTGCAAAGGGAAAGAAGGGGTATGAAACCCTTCATTTCACGAAGGTCAGGCTCCATAAGAATGTTCTTGTAGCCAGCTTCAGCGAGATTCCTGATATGGAAGCGCTTAATGCCTATCTTGGCCAGGAGCTGTATATTCCCGAAAGCCAGCTTCCCGCCCTTGAGGAGGGAGAGAATTATCTCTTCGAGCTGCTGGGAATGACAGTGGCCACTGAAGATGGAGAAGTACTGGGAGAAATCGTAGATATTTTCGACAATGGCGCCCATAGCATCTATGTGGTCCGGGGAGAAGACAGAGAAGTGATGATCCCTTCCATTGACAGCGTTGTGCTGTCCAAAGACCCTGGAGAGAAACGGATGACAATCCACCTGCTGCCAGGGCTGTTAGACCAATGAAATTCAATGTGCTGACTCTTTTCCCCAATATGTTTACCGGTTTTCTGGGGGAAAGCCTGATCAAACGAGCCATTGAGAACAAACTGATGGACATTGAAATCACTGATATCAGGGACTATTCCCGGAACAAGCACCGTAAGGTAGATGATTATCCATACGGTGGGGGAAAGGGACTGGTGATGGGCCCTGAGCCTATTGTCCTGGCCCATGAAGGGATTTCAAAACTGGAAAAATCCAGAACCATCTTCCTATCGCCAGGAGGAAAGGTTCTCACCCAGGCAAAAGTAAGGGAACTGCGGGAATATGACCAGCTGATCCTGATTTGCGGACATTACGAAGGGATTGACCAGAGAGCCATCGAACTTATTGTGGATGAAGAGCTTTCCATCGGAGACTATATCCTTACAGGAGGCGAACTGCCGGCCATGGTGCTTATGGATGCGGTAGGACGCTACGTGGAAGGGGTCGTAGGATCCATGGAATCCGTATTGGAGGACTCTCTCACAGATGGTCTGCTGAAGTATCCCCAATACACCAACCCCAGGGAATACCGGGGGCTGGAAGTTCCGGAAGTGCTTCTTTCCGGCCATCATCGCAAAATTGTGGAATGGCGGCGGGAACAGAGCATCCTGAGAACCAGGAAGAGCAGGCCGGACTTATGGCGAAAATATTTGAGATTGCAGAAAAAGGAGGGAAAATAAATGAATATTATCAAAGAGATTACAGATCAGTATCTGAAAGAGAATCTTCCGGAATTCCGACCCGGAGACACTGTAAAAGTCCATGTGAAGGTTGTAGAGGGTGAAAAAGAGAGGGTTCAGGTTTACGAAGGGGTTGTGCTGAAAAGACAGGGCTCCGGAGCAACAGAAACCTTCAGCGTACGCCGTGTTGCCTATGGTGTAGTTGTTGAGCGGACCTTCCCTATCCATTCTCCACGGATTGACAAAATCGAAGTCATCCGCAGAGGCCGGGTGCGCAGAGCTAAACTTTACTATCTGAAAGACAGAACAGGTAAGGCTGCACGGATCAGAGATAAGAAGTAGGAAATGAGAGGTATTGTCATGGAAGAACGGCGCAGCAACTTTCCCGGGATCCTGATAGGCATCCTGAAAGTGATCGTGATCGCCCTTTTGATCAATGTTCTGGTGAAAGGGTTTCTCATCCGCACCTATACAGTCGATTCCTCTTCTATGCAGCAGACACTCATGGTGAAGGACAGGGTGATTACGGAAGTGATCAGCTATTACTTCACTGAACCGGAACACGGAGATGTGGTGGTTTTTGTCTATCCAGAAACAGACGTGGCCACTGGAAAGCAGCAGCTCCGTATGAATTCCCCCCTTTATATCCGGGAAGTCTTCAGCTCCCTGCTGGCCCTGTCCCTTCCCGAAGACCGGGAAGTGGAATATGTGAAGCGGGTAATCGGGGTTCCCGGTGATGAAGTGGATATCCGCGATAATCAGGTTTTCGTCAATGGCGAAGCTGTAAATGAGCCTTATGTGGATGAGACCATCTTCACAAACACAAGCGGAGCGATTCTTGAATTCCCTTATAAAGTGCCTGAAAACCAGTACTTCGTTTTAGGGGATAACAGAGAGAACAGCTTTGATTCCCGCTATTGGGGCACGGTACCTAGAGAGAACATCATCGGGAAAGCCGTCCTGGTGTTCTATCCCCTTGATCATTTCGGTGGACTATGATGTTCCAGGTACAATGGTATCCTGGTCATATGACTAGGGCCAGACGGAAGATTGAAAAGATCCTTGGTACGATAGACATCATAATCGAGCTGAGAGATGCCAGAATTCCATGGAGTTCTGGCAATCCTGATATTAGGGGCCTTCTGAAGGGCCGTGAACATCTGGTGATTCTGACGAAGGCGGATCTTGCCGATCCGGTGAGGACGGAAGCCTGGATCAGTCTTTTTCAGGAGCAGGGGATGAAAAGCATGGCCATCCGCGGCACCAGCAGCCAGGATGGGCCCAAAGTCATCCGGAAGCTGGAAGAATGCGCCGCGGGGATTTTTGCAAAAAGACGGAAGAAGGGGCTTCTTGACCGCCCCATCCGCTGTATGGTTCTGGGAATTTCCAATGTAGGGAAATCTACCTTGATCAATACCCTGGCAAAACGCAAGGCTGCTGTGACAGGGAACCGGCCAGGGGTGACCAAGGGGAATCAGTGGGTGGCTGTAAGCAAGGGAATTGAGCTTTTAGACACCCCAGGACTACTCTGGCCTAAATTCACAGGAAATGTCGGCCCTCATCTGGCTCTCACAGGAGCGGTCTCCCATGAAGTCTTTGACTGGGAGGAGGGAGCCCATGATCTTATCAGCCTTCTCTGTCAGAAAGGCTATCTGAAGCCTGAAGAAGCCCCTGAGTCGGTTCTGGAAGCTTATGGCAGGACCAGGGGGCTTCTTCTGAAGGGAGGCCTTCTGGACAGGGAGAAGGCAGCTCTGTTATACCTCAGAGATTTCCAGTCCGGCAAACTCGGGAGGATCAGTCTTGAATGGACTGAGGACTATGGGCACTAAGGAAGGAAGCAGGCTGACAGCAAAAGATGAAAGCCTCTGGATGAATGAAGCCCCTTATCGTGACGAAGGCAGGCTGGTTGCCGGTATGGATGAGGCTGGACGAGGACCCCTGGCAGGCCCTGTCTGTGCTGCCTGTGTAATCCTGCCTCCCGGGGAGGCAATCCCCGGTCTGAGAGACTCCAAAAAGCTCTCGGCAAAACGGCGCCTGGACCTTGCAGCTGAAATCCGCAGGAAAGCGCAAGCCTATTGCATTGCTTTCGCCTCAGTAGAAGAGGTGGACAGGCTGAATATCCTCGGCGCCACCATGCTGGCCATGAAGCGCGCTATAGAAGGGATGCCTGTCAGGCCTGATCTTGTTCTTGTGGATGGTGATAAAGTGCCGGATTGGCCAGGGGAACTCAGGGCTGTCATCGGAGGGGATGATCTGATGCCCTCCATTGCAGCGGCTAGCATCTTGGCCAAGGTGCAGCGGGATCACATCATGACGCTGATTGCGGCAGAAGAGCCACGCTATGGTTTTGAGACCCACAAGGGTTATGGGACGAAAATGCATTATCAGGCCCTTGATGCTTATGGGGAGAGCCTATATCACCGCAAGTCGTTTTTAAGGAGATGGAAGAAATAAGAGTGCAGAAATACCTTTCCGGTGCTGGATACTGCTCCAGAAGGAAAGCGGAAGAACTGATCCAGGAAGGACGGATTACCATAAACGGACGGAAGGCTGTCCTTGGAGATCAGGCTGAGAAAAAGGACAAGGTCCTGGTGGATGGCAAGGCAGTAATGTCTAAGGAGCGGCCTGTATATATCCTGCTCTATAAGCCCAAAGGAGTCATCACCACAACAAAGGATCCAGAGGGGCGCAAGACTGTCATGGACCTTCTTCCGGGAATCAAAACCAGGGTCTTTCCAGTAGGCCGTCTGGATAGCGATACGGAGGGCCTGCTCTTGCTGACCAATGATGGCGCCTTGACAAACAAACTGACCCATCCCAGCCATCAGGTCGAAAAAGTATACAAGGTCCGATGCCAAGGGCATCTGACAAAGGGAGAAGCAGCGCTCCTGGAACAAGGGCTGGATATTCGGGAGGAAGGCTATCGTACAGCTCCTGCTACAATATATAAGGTTCTGAAGATGGAGGGGCAGAGCGTTGTGGAAATCGGAATCCGGGAAGGACGGAACCGTCAGGTCCGGAAGATGTTCGAGGAAATCGGCCATCCAGTACTGGCCCTGAAGCGGAAAAAGATCGGCTTTCTGACTACTGCAGGACTGCGGCGGGGGATGTACCGATATCTGACTCCCCAAGAGATTGAAAAACTGAAGAAACTTGAGAAATAATCAGGCAATAACATCCCATATGTGATAAAATTATTAAAGAAGTAAAATTGGAGGTACATGAAATGGTAAAAATGTTCTATGATAACGATGCTGATCTCAATCTGATCCTGGGACGCAAAGTTGCGATTCTCGGTTATGGCAGCCAGGGGCATGCCCACGCGCTGAACCTCAAGGAAAGCGGTGCCGATGTGGTTGTCGGGCTCCGGAAAGACAGCAGAAGATGGCAGGAAGCCATGAATGATGGACTGAAGGTTGCAACCCTTGATGAAGCCTGCGCCTATGCAGATGTCATTATGCTGCTCCTCCCTGATGAGAGGCAGAAAGATATTTATGACAAAGAGATTGCCAAGCATGTGACTAGCGGCAAAGCCCTTGTTTTCGCTCATGGCTTCAATATCCATTATGATATGATCAAACCACCGGCTGATGTGGATGTCTTCCTGGTTGCTCCGAAAAGCCCAGGCCATCTGGTCCGCCGGACCTATACCCAAGGAGGGGGAGTCCCTGGCCTGATCGCCATCCATCAGGATGCAAGCGGCAAGGCAAAGGATCTGGCCCTTTCCTATGCAAAGGGGATCGGATGCACCCGTGCAGGGGTCATTGAAACCACCTTTAAGGAAGAGACTGAAACCGACCTCTTCGGTGAACAGGCTGTTCTCTGCGGCGGTGCCAGCGCACTTGTCAAGGCAGGTTTTGAAACCCTGGTAGAAGCAGGCTATGCCCCTGAAATGGCATACTTTGAATGCCTTCACGAACTGAAGCTGATTGTAGATCTGATGTACGAAGGCGGAATCAGCAACATGCGTTATTCTGTCAGCGATACTGCTGAATATGGGGATCTGACAAGAGGACCGAGAGTCGTCAATGAAGACACTAAGAAAGAGATGAAGAAGATTCTGGAAGAGATTCAGAATGGGGAGTTCGCCAGAGAATGGATTGCTGAAAATCAGAATGGCCGTCCTAACTTCAACGCCTTATATGAAAAGGATAAGACCCATCTCATTGAAATCACAGGTGAAAAGCTCCGGGGCATGATGCCTTGGCTGGGTAAAAAGGCGAAATAGCTTGCATGCGGGAGAAAGAGCGATCTTTCTCCCGTCATTTAGAGGGAAGATGAAGATTGCCATTGACGGCCCGGCTGGATCCGGGAAAAGCACTGTAGCAAAACGGCTCAGCCAAGTCCTTGGTTATGAGTATCTGGATACAGGAGCCCTTTATCGGGGGGCTGCCTGGCTTCTGAAAGAGAGGCAGATCCCCATAGATCAGGAGGAGCTTGTACGGAAGGCTTTAGAAGAGGCTGTGTTCTCCTTTTCCGGAAATCGCCTTTTTCTCAACGGACAATGCATTGAGGACCATATCCGTTCAAATGCAATATCTAAAATCGTATCCCTGGCTGCCAGCCGTCCCTATGTACGGGAAATCCTTACCCGCAGCATGAAGGAAATTGCCAGGACCACGCCGGATATTATTCTTGATGGCCGTGACATTGGTACGGTTGTCCTCCCGGAGGCAGAGGTTAAGATCTTTCTGGATGCCGGGGTAGGAGTCCGTGCGAGACGCCGGCACCTGGAACTGCAAGAGAAGGGGGAAGTTGTGGATCTTCAGCTCCTGGAAGAAGAAATCCACCTCAGAGATCATCTGGACCGGACTAGGAAGGATGGCCCCCTGGCGATTGCTGCTGATGCAGTGGTAATCCATACGGAT
>CAYMDI010000058.1:0-8703 GCA_964389165.1 uncultured Eubacteriales bacterium
CTCTGACCTGAACCGCATGGTCAAAGACCTTCTGGAAAGCCAGAGCATCTTCCGGGACTACTGGATCAAAGGGGAGGTTTCCGGTCTGAAGAAGGCCATGTCAGGCCATGTCTACTTTACCCTGAAGGATGAAGAGGGGGCCATCAGCGTGGCCTTCTTCAAAAGCTATGCCCAGGGCACGGATTTCTCCTCTCTGGAGGGCAAGGAAGTGCTTGTCAAGGGCCGGGTCTCCCTCTATGAGAAGACAGGAGCCTATCAGCTCTATGGGCAGAAAATCGAAGCTTATGGCACAGGAAGCATTTATGAGGAAATAGAAAAACGCCGGGAAAGGCTTCGCAAGGAAGGGCTGTTCCAGGCAGAACGCAAAAAGCCCCTGCCTTCTTCGGTGAGCACAATCGGAATCCTTACTTCAGCCACCGGAGCAGTGATTCAGGACATCCGCCGGGTAGCCTGGAAACGAAATCCCTTTACTGAGCTGGTCCTCTGGCCTGTAACTGTCCAAGGAGATGGGGCTCCGGGAGAGATCATCCGGGGGATTGAGGCGTTCAACCGCTATGGCAAGGCAGACGTCCTGATCATCGGCAGAGGCGGCGGCTCTTTTGAAGACTTGCTGCCCTGGAGCGATGAAGGCGTAGTCCGGGCTGTAGCGGCTTCCAAAATACCTATCATCTCTGCTGTAGGCCATGAGACAGACCATCCCTTGTGCGATGACGCAGCAGACCTCAGGGGGGCCACACCCTCCCAGGCAGCTGAGCTGGCTACAGAGGATATTGCCAAAAGGTTTGTCTGGCTTGGAAGCCTCCTGGGCAAGCGGCTGATCCGGCTGGAGCGTAAGAGCGGAGAAGCCTACCAGGAACTGGACCGACAGATGGACAGGCTCCGGGGCTTCCTGAAAAGAGGCCAGGTACAGCAGGAACGCCTGGATGCGGCAAGTATCAGGCTGATGGATAGCTTCATCCGGCGGATCCGGGAAGCACGGCTGACCCTGGAGCATTTAGGAGAAAAGCTTCATCTGGTGAGCCCCTTGGCGATTCTGGGCCGGGGCTATGCTGTAGCGTATGGAGAAGACGGGCACATTATCAGAAGAGCAGAAGAAACGCAGATCGGTGATCCGCTGAACCTCCGATTGGGGGAAGGGCAGCTGTTCTGCAGGATAGAAGGGAAGGAAGAAGATGAGTAAAGAGAAAAGCTTTTCCCAGCTCATGACTGAACTGGAAGCGCTTGTAACAAAGCTTGAAAAGGAAGATCAGGATCTGGAGGAGTCCTTGGCTGATTTTGAAAAGGGAGTAGGGCTTTTCCGGGAGTGCCAGGGCAAGCTGGAGACAGTAGAGGCCCGGATGAAGATCCTGCGGGAAGAGAATGAAGGTTTCCTGCTGACAGATGAGGAGCGCTCATGACCCCGGAATTCCTGCAGACTTACAAGAAGGAGATTGACAAGGCTCTGAAGGGGCTTATGGAGGAACTCCTGGAGAAGGATCAGAGCGGCACTCCCCTAGGGGAAGGGATGGAAAAGGCTCTGATGGCTGGCGGGAAGCGGATCAGACCAGTCTTCTGCCTCCTGGGAGGAGAAGCAGGAGGGCTGCTCCATGAGTCGGTCATGCCCTTTGCCCTGGCCCTGGAGATGCTCCACACATACAGTCTGGTCCATGATGACCTCCCAGCCATGGATGATGATTCCCTGCGCAGAGGGCAGCCTACCTCCCATATCCTTTATGGGGAAGGACAGGCTATTCTCATAGGGGATGCCCTCCTGACTCATGGAGCGGCTCAGCTTCTGGCCCCCCTTCCCGGGATTCCGCCGGAAAGGCAGCTTAAAGCCGCAGCGGAAGTCCTGGAGGCCATCGGTATCGGAGGGATGCTGGGAGGCCAGGCTGCTGATCTGAAAGCAGAGGAGGGGGAGGCTCCGGATTCCACCATCCTTTCATATATCCATCGCAGCAAAACCGGAAGGCTCCTGGAAGCCTCTCTGGTAAGCGGAGGGATTCTGGCCGGAGCTGATGAGGCACTGCTTCGTGATCTGAGCTCCTATGGTGCCGGTTTCGGCCTGGTTTTCCAGATTACTGACGATATCCTGGATCTGACAGCCAGCACTGAAGTCTTAGGAAAGCCGGTGGGCAGCGATGAGAAAAACAGCAAACTCACCTATCCCGCTGTGTACGGATTAGAAGCATCCAGAAGGATGGCGGAGGAGGAAGTTCAGAGGATTGCCGGGCTGACTGCTGCCTGGGGAGCTCCGGGAGCCCGTCTGGCCGCTCTGGCCGCATATCTGCTGAAGCGGAAGAATTAGAAGAATGGAGAGGGATATGGTTCGAATCGCATTTGACGTCATGGGTGGAGATCTGGGATACAAGGAAATGGTGAAGGCAGCTGCAATGGCAGCTGATGATGAGCTTGAACTCATTCTGGTAGGGGATGAGGCTCTGATCAGAGAGGAACTTTCCCACTACCCGGCACAGGGCAATCTGAAAATCCGCCATGCAGGGGAAATCATCGGCATGGAAGAAGAGCCGGCCCTGGCCTATAAGGCCAAGAGGGATGCTTCCATTACAGTTGCCACAGCCCTGGTCCGGGATAAGGAAGCGGACGTTGTAATTTCAGCGGGAAGCACCGGAGCTCAGATGACAGCCGGAATCTTCGTTCTGGGAAGGATCAAAGGGATCCGGCGGCCTGCAATCGCTACCTACTATCCAACAGAAAAGGGCGTGAAGATCCTTCTGGATGCCGGTGCGACTCCGGACTGCGAACCCCTGAATCTTCATCAGTTCGCCCAGATGGCTGTGGTCTTCGGGGAAGCCTACCTGGGGATGGAGAACCCCAGTGTAGGGCTGCTGAATAATGGCGGGGAGGAGAAAAAGGGCAGCCAGCTGTCTAAAGAGGCCCATCGGCTTTTGAAAGGGGATCCGGCTCTGAACTTCAAAGGTAACGTGGAAGGCCGGGATGTTCCCAGGGGGAAAGTGGACATTGTGGTCTGCGATGGTTTTGTGGGGAATGTTGTGCTGAAAATCATGGAAGGCCTTTCCGGGACTCTCTTCTCCGAAATCAAGGCCCGTCTCACTTCTAAACTGGTATATAAGCTGGGAGCCCTTCTGGCTAAGGGGGCTTTTCAGGATCTTAAAGCTGGCCTGGACTATAGCGAGTATGGAGGGGCCCCTCTCCTGGGACTGAAGGGCATTTCCATGATCAGTCATGGCAGCAGTGATGCAAAGACTATGTATAGCGCTATCCGGGCCGCCCGAAAGGCTGTAGAAAGCGGCTTCAATGAAAGGCTGATCAGGCATTTTGAGGATAAAGGCCTTGAATAGCCAGTGCCAGGGAACCAGGGACTTTGCTGCTACGCTGATGGAATATGGGGTGTTCTTCAAAGACCTGCACCTCCTGGAAAAGGCCCTGACCCATCCGACCTATGCCTATGAACAGGGACTGGAGGAAAGCAACCAGCGTCTGGAATTCCTTGGAGATTCTGTCCTCTCCATCATCATTGTCGATTATCTGTACAGGAACTATCCGGAAAAGCAGGAGGGAGAGCTTTCAAAGCTGAAGAGCTCTGTGGTTTCCGGGGAGACCCTGGCCAAAGGAGCACGGGCTCTGAGAATGTATGACTACCTCCTGATTGGTAAAGGAGAGGATAAACTGGGGGGGCGCTATCGGGATTCTGTCCTGGGAGATGCCTTCGAAGCCCTGCTGGCTGCCATCTACCTGGAACTGGGCCTGGATGAGGTCCGGAAATTCCTTTATCAGATCCTCCTGCCCCATCTTGAAGAGATTGTGAAACATGGGGTTCAGGACTATAAGACAATCCTTCAGGAACTGCTCCAGAAGGAGTACAAAAAAAGCGTTACCTACAAGGTGCTGGAAGAACTGGGGCCTGATCATGATAAATATTTCAAGGTTGGCCTCCTTTGGGATGATGAGATTATCGCCATCGGACTGGGAAAAAGCAAAAAGGAAGCAGAGCGCCAAGGGGCCAAACTGGCTGTCGAATATTTCACCCAGAAGGGATAGGGAAGAACGTGTTGTTAAAAAGCTTTGAGCTGCAGGGATTCAAATCCTTCAAGGAAAGGACCCGCCTGGAATTCCAGGGAGGCATTACCACCATCGTAGGCCCCAACGGCAGCGGCAAGAGCAATATTGCCGATGCTTTCCGCTGGGTTCTGGGGGAGCAGCGGATTAAAGCCCTGCGGGGGAGCAAAGGGGAAGATGTGATTTTTGGCGGCACCAAGGTCCATAAGCCCCTGGGGGTTGCTTCTGTCCAGCTTCATCTGGATAACCGCCAGGGCATCCTCAAAGTTCCCTATGAAGAGGTTGTGGTCGGGCGGAAGATCTATCGCAGTGGAGAAGGGGAATACACACTCAATGGAGCTTCCTGCAGGCTTAAGGATATTCATGACCTCTTCCACGATACCGGGATGGGGAAGGATTCCTTCTCGATCATCGGCCAGGGAGAAATCGAGAGGATCCTCAATGCCAGGCCGGAGGAGCGCCGAGGGATGATCGAAGAGCTGGCAGGAATCGTCCGTTATCGTAATCGTAAGGAAGAATCCCTGCGCAAGCTGGATCACGCCAGAGCCAGCCTGGAACGGGTTCAGGATATCATACGGGAACTTGAAGGGAATGTGGGAACCCTGGAAGAAGCTTCAAGGAAGGCAGCCAGATACCTGGAACTTAAAGAAGAGGCAGATGCCCTGGAACTGAACCTGATCCTTACGGATATTGCAGAAGGGGAAGCGGGCCTGGCCAGGCTTGAAGAGGAACTGCAGGCTGCCACGGACCTGGCTGCAGGCTTCAGTGCCACCATTGAAGGAAGAGAAGCCCAGTATGAAGGGAACCGCCTTCAGTTACTGAATCTGGATGCCAAGATGAAAGAGGGACGGCAGCGGATTATGGAGCTGAAAGACCAGCTGAGCCGCCTCAGAGAAGAGCTTCTGAAAAAGGATACCTTCTGCCAGGTACGGGAGGAGAAGAACAGGGAACTGGAGGAAGAAATCCAGGCACTGGAAGGACGAGGGGCCGGACTGGAGGAAATCTACAAGGAGAAGCTGGAGCAGAAGGAACGCTGGGATGTGATGACCCGGGAAAAGGAAAGCCTCATCAGGGGAAAGGATGAAGAACTGAAGGCGGTGACCCGGGAAAAGAACGCCCTCCTGGCTGTAGGGGAGGATATCCGCTATACCCTCATAGATATCTTCCAGGATATTGCCGTACTGCACAATGAAATCCGCTCAGTCGAAGAGGAAAAGGCTGCCCTGCGCAACAGGGAGGCTGATGCCCTTCGGGAACGGGAGGCCATTGGACAATACAGTGAGGAACTGCAGCAACGGATTCTGAAACAGGGAGAGCAGCTGGCAAAGGAAGAGGAAGAATGGAAGTCTCTGGAAGAGGATATCCTGTCCATGAGCCGGCGGAAAAAGGAACTGGAGGACAGCCGAAGGGAACTTGCCCAAAGCAGGGACAAGGCTTTGGAGAAATACCAGACAGCAGCTTCCAGATACAAGGCTCTGCAGGAGATCCAGAAAGACTATCATGGATATTACGGCGGAGTCCGAAGCATCCTGAAGGAACGAGACAGAGGCTCGCTTCAGGGGATCCATGGGGTTGTGGGGGAGCTGATCCAAGTGGAGCCCCATTTGGAAAAGGCTGTGGAAACCGCCTTAGGCGGCTCAATGCAGGATCTGGTGGCGGAAAGTACTGATGCAGCCCGGAAGGCCATTGAATTCCTGAAAAAAAGCAATGCCGGGAGAGGGACCTTCCTCCCCTTAGATGCCATCCGTCCCAGACGTCTTTCCAAGGATCAGGAAGCCCTTCTGAGCCTGTCCGGAGTGCTGGGCATCGGAGCCCGCCTGGTAAAGGCCAAGGGCCAGTTCCAGCCTGTGCTGGATAATCTTCTTGGAAATGTCCTCTTCGTTTCGGACATGAAGAGGGCTGCTGAAATCGCCAGGCAGTCTGACCAGCGGGTGAAGCTGGTCACCCTTGACGGGGAGGTCTTCATGCCTGGAGGGGCCATTACGGGAGGCCATTCCAGCCAGAAGGCCAGCGTCCTTTCCCGGATCCGGGAGATTCAGGAACTGAAGGAAGGTGCAGCCAGAGAGCGGGCAGCCCTGGATGTTCTGGAGGCATCACTCCGGGAAGTGGAACAGGAACTCTTTCCGCTGGAGGGGCGGATCAGCGCCAGAGAGCTGCGCTTGAAAGAACAGCAGGATAAGCTTGTACAAGCCAGAAGGAATCTGGATCTGCAGCAGATGGAGCAGAAGAATCTGGAAGAGAAGCGCCTGATGCTCCAGGAAGCTCATGATACCTTGGGAGAAGAACTGGAGGGCCTGGACAAGGAACAGGAAATCCTGCGGGAAAGTCTGGTTCAGAAAGAAAAAGAAAAAGATGGCCTGGAGAAGGCAAAGGATGGAAAAGAGGAAGATCTCCGGGTCCTGGATGTCCGCCTTGAAGAGCTGGGCGATGAGATTCTGGCAGAAAAGCTGGCTTTAGGGGCCCTGAAGGAAAAGGTCCTGGCCTATGAGGAATCTCTTTCTTCCTACTATACGGAGCAGGCGGACATGAAGGCCTCTCTGATGAGGAAGGGGGAGCTGCTTGAGGAGAATGCAGGGCTCATAGCCCAGGCCAGGGAAGAGGCCCAGGGAATCCGCCAGGAAATCCTCCTTGGGGAAGAAGAATATCAGGGTCTTGAAGGAGGGATCCATGAGGATGATGCTGGAAGAGATGCCTTGCAGGCAGAGAATCTGGCTCTGGAGAACAGCCTTCGGGGAGACCGGAAACTCCTCCGGGAGCAGGAAGAGGCTCTGCATAGCCTGGAAATCCAGAAGGCTAAGCTGGAAACAGACAGAGCCAACAAAGTAGCACTCCTCCAGGAGAAATTCCAGCTCCTGCCTTGGGAAGCCATGGACCGGAGAGTTCCGGTATCTGACAAAAAAGAAGAACAGCGCCGTCTTCGCTCCCTGCAGCAGGGAATTACGGCCCTAGGGACGGTGAACCTGGGAGCTATCGAAGAATATGCAAGAGTCCGGGAGCGGCTGGATTTCCTTCAGGGGCAGGAGGCTGATCTGGAGAAATCCATGGAAGCTCTCGGCGAAGTGATTGACAACATCGAAGAGATTATGACAGAACGATTCACAGCAGCTTACGAGCGCCTGAATCTGGCCTTCGGGGAAACCTATCAGGCCCTCTTTGGCGGTGGAGAGGCCTTTATGGCATTGACAGAGCCTGGAGATTTCCTGAATTCAGGGATTGAAATCTATTCTAATCCTCCCGGGAAGACACCCAAAAGCCTGTCCGCCCTCTCGGGCGGGGAACGGGCTCTGACAGCACTGGCTCTGCTCTTCTCCCTTCTGAAAATCAACCCCAGCCCCCTGTGCATCATTGATGAGGCAGATGCTTCTCTTGATGAGCGTAACGTGGCAAACTTCGCCAATTATCTCAGGAATTATTCCAAAAACACCCAGTTCATTGTGATCTCTCACAGGCAGGGGACTATTGAAGAGTCTGATAACCTGTACGGCGTCACCATGGATAAGAGCGGCGTATCCAAGATCATCTCTGTGACCCTGGATCACCAAAGGAGGATGGATCATGCTTGACAAATGGATCAGCGGTCTGAAAAAGACTAAGGATGGCTTCCTGACAAGGCTCCAAGCCCTGGCCGGGAGAAATGGGGGACTGGATGAGGGCTTTTATGAGGAATTGGAAGAGATCCTCATAACTAGCGATATGGGAGCTGATACAACCTTCTCCCTTCTGGACAGCCTTCGGGATGAGGTCCGTAAGGAGGGAATCAAGGATCCAGGAGAGGGACTGAATATCTTAAAGCGCCTCATCAGCGATATCCTGCAGCAGAACAAATGCCTGCTGAGGATTAATGATGATGGCTTGAGCATCTACCTCTTTCTTGGGGTGAATGGGGTGGGCAAGACCACCAGTATTGCGAAGATGGGATACCTGATGAAGAACAAAGGGGAAAAAGTCATGTTCGCTGCAGCAGATACCTTCCGGGCGGGCGCCATCAGCCAGCTGAAAGCCTGGGGGGAACGTCTGGAAATCCCTGTAATCGCCCAGCAGGAGGGGAGCGATCCTTCTGCCGTGATCTTTGATGCCATTGAAGCGGCTAAAGCCAGGGGTATAGATATCCTGATGATCGATACGGCCGGAAGGCTGCATAATAAGCAGAACCTCATGGAGGAAATGCAGAAGATGGATCGGATAATCCGCAGGGAAGATGGGCGCAAGCCAGAAGAAGTCTTTCTGGTGGTTGATGCAGGAGCCGGACAGAATGCTGTGGCATCTGCTGCAGAATTCAAGAAGAATATCCCGGACATATCAGGACTGATCCTCACAAAACTGGATGGGACTGCAAAGGGCGGTGTGGTTGTGCCCCTGATTAATGAAATAGGGGTGCCTGTGAAATATGTGGGCCTGGGCGAGGGAATCCGGGATCTGGAGCCCTTCTCCCCAGCGGATTTCATCCGGGGGATTTTCGGAGAAATGGAGGAATAGATGGGCTATCTGTTCAAGGATGTGACAATGCTGACCATGGATGATCAGCAGCCTCAGATTATGGTGGGGGATCTTCTGGTTGAAGGGCGGAAAATCAGCCGTATCGCTGAGAACATTCCGAAAATGGCCCATAAGGTCATTGAAGAAGAGGGGCTCATTCTGATGCCTGGCTTCGTCAATACCCATACCCATGTCTCGATGTCCCTG
>CAYMDI010000059.1:0-8672 GCA_964389165.1 uncultured Eubacteriales bacterium
CTGTAGCGTCCCACAATTCCCCGCTTCCCTGCGGCAGCCTGGAGGATTCCGGCTACCTTCTTCAAGGCTTCATCCCCTTCCTGGGTGCCATAGAGCTGGTTATATAGCTTGAAATCATCCAGATTCAGGAGGATCAGGACAATGGAATCCCCTTTATGCCTCTGGAAGGCCTCTTCCAGACTGCGGAAGAGATATTTCCTGTTCAGGAGGCCTGTCAGCTCATCTGTCCTGGCTTCCAGATAGGCTTGGCGATACATCATGGCATTCTTGATGGCGATGGAGACAATATGACTCACTGATTCCAGAAAGTCCAGATCGTCAAAGGTGAAGCTCCCCTTCCCCCGCTTTTCCGTCAGCAGCAGGATGCCAATAATCTTCTGGTCTCCCATAATCGGAACCATGCATTCGATTCCATAGGCAGCAATCTGCTTTTTCTCCTTCTCCCACATCCCCTTATACCGGGTGGTCTTACGGAAGTCCTGGAGAAGGAGGGGGGCCTTTTTCTCCGCCATCCACTGGGTAAAGGGGCTGCTGCGCTGGAGAAGGAAGTTCCTTGCATCCAGGGGGCTTTGGCTGTGATGGACCCGGAAGGCCCCCCCTTCAGGATCTTCCATGGCCACATAGGCCCCACGGACCCCCACTCCTTTTTCCAGGGCTTCTGTGAGTGCCGGCAGAATCTCCTCCAGTTCCAGAGTCTTTGAAATGTCCATGCTGAAACGCTTCAGGATGCCCCCCTTCACCACTTCATCCTTAAGGAAAAGGTGGTCAAAGATCTTCTTCATGAGGACATAGAGGAAGATCACCCCGAGGGTGAAGGTGACAGCTATAATCAGGGTGCTGAAAGGAGCCAGGGCCTGGAAGGAGCCTTGGATGAATTCCTCATAGGGGGTGATGAACTTGGCGAAGAAGATCGCCATGACAGCTGTGGCCATGACATAGGTGGTCCCCCGGGAGGCCAGGAGGGTGAGGTTGAAAAGACGCCTGCGGTACAGGGCGTAAAAGATCAGAACAGCATTGAGGATGCCGGAGAGGACATCGAAGGACGTGGAGCTCACCCCGGGAATCAGGTTAGCCAGATTTCCCAGAAGGAGGATGATCATTCCGGCGATAATGGTGTTCAGCCGCCCGTCATAGAGCTGGTTCTTCTGGACTTCCCTGGCGATCATCCGCAGCATGCAAAGGACCACAGCAAGGGTGAAAACTGTGGGGATGATGATGGTCCAGCTCATCGTGTAAGTGAAGAGGGGCTGGCCTGCCCCATCAAAGCTCAGGGCCGGAGCGGCCAGAAAGATGCCGAATAGATTGAGGAGGATGATTCCCAGGGTAACCAGGCGGAAGATATTCTTGGCCAGATACCCCTTCTCTCCCACAAAGGCATGAATGAAGCGGTAGAAGGCATAAGGCAGGGCGAAGAGGCCGATAATGGAGATCTGGAACCAGAAGGCCACCCCGGGGGGGAAAAGGGAACGCATGCTCATGGAGCCTCCGGTCCAGAGGATGGAGGCTACCAGGATGCCCAGAAAGGCATTGATGATCTTGCCCTTTTTGGCAGGAAGGAGGGTCAGGAAGAGGAAGCTGTAACTGAAGAGGCCGAGAGCGGGAATCGCCCGTATAATGGCGTTCATCATGAGGGACGCACCACCCTTCCGGATTCCCTGTAATGATCCCGGAACCGCAGGAGCTCCATGAAATTATGGGGAGGGGGAGTGACCCGGGGCAGGCTGATCCCGGTCTCCTGGCGGAAGAGCCGGAAGGTGCCTTCCTGGAGGATGGTGATCACCAGGGGATCAATGCCCAAGAGCTTCTTCAGGTCGCTGTAATCGCTGTCCTTATAGCTGAAATAGATGCTCAGATGAGCCTCCAGGATCTGCCGGGACAGGGCCATGGTCTGGGAGGCCCCTTCCTCCATCTCCACAACCAGATGGAGGAAGGGCTTGTTATCCTCATTAAACTCCTTCGCCGCAATCCACTCCCCGATTTTCAGGCCGCTTAAGGAAATGACCTCCTGGATGGAATTCTCGGTAATCCGGGTGAAGCCGGCGATATCGATGACCCCGGGGACCCGGTCCAGGAACTGGAATTTGGGCAGGCTGAGCCCCTCCGTCCCTACTCCGGAGGGCAGGCAGCGATAGAGATCCCCCACCCGGTAGCGGGCGAAGGCTCCCCCTTTGAGGACAGTAATGACGATTTCATAGATCTTCCCTGGGATGACCTCATCCATGAGATAGGTTCTGGGCTGGCAGGAGGGATCCTCCCGGTTCCGGAGCAGCTCCTCCTCCGGGATGAACTCATAGAAGCAGGCATCGGGAAAGAAGACCATCCCCTGCTTCTCCCAGGTCTCTGTTGCAATACAGGTGGGTTCCGTCCCGGCGGAGATTTCCAGGGGCTTCCGGCCCCAGAGTTCCTCCAGGCGCTTCTTGTAGGCGCCGCTGTCGGTGCCGGCACAGACGAAGCCCTTCAGGGGGAAGAGATCCTTGGGAAGGATGCTGCGCCCTTCTTTGCGGCTCCTGTAGCGGGCGGCCAGATAGCGCCAGATCATCCGGGGATGGGTCCGGAAGAGATCCTTCAGCCCGCCTCCGCCGGAGGAGGCGCTACCGAAGCTCTCCCCGATATATGCTGCCACACTGGAAAGGCCGAAGAAGAGCTGGATGCCCTTCCGGGCCCCCAGCTGGAAGCCCGCCTTATTCCGTTCCCGAAAGCTCATCTTTTCAGCGCTTTTCACAGGGGGCAGGAATTCCAGGCTGATTTCCGCATCCAGAAGGAGGGGCAGGAGCCCTGTGGCATAGGGGAGGGGAGCCAGGCCGTAGAGCATGCGGTCCCCGGGCCGGATATTGAAATCTCCCCGGCCGCTGCTGGTGGCCAGCATGAAGATAGCCATGACGTTGTTCCGATAAACATCAAGCATGGTCTGGGTATAGGGGGCTACCTTTACAGGGTGGCGCCCTCCTTCCCAGGTAGTTTCAATCCAGAGGACCGGTTCCATGGGCAGGAGATCCCCCCTGCGGGCCAGGAGATCCGGGGCATAATCCTCATAGGTGGTAAGAGGCAGGGCCTCCCGGAACTCTTCAATGGTCCGGGGGCGTTTGCCCTTCAGCAGGCGCAGGCCCAGGGGAGAGGCGCTCCATAGCTGGATCTGCTCCTCCATGAGGCGCTTCTGGATTTCCATGTATTCCTTCACGGAGAGATCCAGGAAGCCGCAGTATTCTTCCCAAAGGGCTGCATATTGCTTCTGCCTGAGCTTTTCTTCAAAGTTCATGGGTATTCCTCTCTCTCCCCTGAAAACCCAGAAAGCCCATAAAGCTGGCCCGGGTAGGCAGGAGGAATGGAGTCGTCTGGCGATAAGCCGGATAGGCGGGAAAGAGACGGGGGAGGATGTATCGGTCCTGGAAAAGGGCATAAAGCACGTTCAGGAGGCTCCAGAGGAGGCCGGCCTGGAGGAGGAGGCTGCTGCCGGAGAAGAGCCAGAGGGACAGATAGAAGAAGGCAAACCACAGGACTCCGGGATGGCGGCAGAGGCTATACGCCCCCCAGGTGACAAGGACCTTTCCCTCTCCCTCCTGGAGATAGCTCTCCTGAAAGCCAAGGGCGATGAAAAGGCTGTGAATGAGAAGGCCCAGTGCCAGGGCCATGCCCACAGCTCCCCCCAGCTGGGGGAGGAAGGGGGTATTCCCCCAGCCCTCCTGCAGAAGGAGGCGTATGGTGGCCGCTGCCAGCAGTCCCGAACCCAGGAAGAAGAAGCTTCGGAAGCTTCTGCTGATGTTCCGGAGCTGGTTCAGATCGAAAAGGAGGAAGAGGATGAAACTGAAGCTTCCTGCCATGAGATAGATCATGATTCCCCACCCTTCTTCACAATTTCAGAAAAAAAACGCCACAAGTCTCCTTGTGGCAACCGGCTGCCTTATCCTGCGACGTAGGCCCTTGGCTTTGCGCCATATGCTTTCGCATATTTTGCTTTTTTCTTGGTGCTTTTACAATACAGAAAACCTCGTTTATTGTCAACGGATTCCCAGGGATATTCCTGGATTTTCTGTGGATAACTTTGATTTTAATCTGGGTTTTCAGCCAGTTTCTGTGGATAAAGGAAAAACCCAGGGTGTTTTCACATCCCGGGTTTTCATTTTTCCACAAATTTCTGAAAGGTTGTGGATAATATCCCTTACTCTCCCTGAGCGCTTCTGAAGATCTTCAGAGAGGGGAGATAAAGGAGAGCCCCCAATGCGCTGCCTGCTGCAACCTGAATGAGATTCAGGGCCAGACCCAGCAGAGGGGAGGTCCAGCTTCCGTACATAATCACCTCGGCCAGGTAATAGCCGGGGACCACGGTAGCAGCGCTGATGGCCAGCCCGAGGATGAAGAACATCTTAGGATCCGCCTTCTTCATTTTGGGCAGGAGAAGGGCCATCAGGAGGCCCTGGAGGCCATGGACAGCCAGTGTCCATGGGGCATAAGCCCCATAGCCTGCCAGCAGGTCCGCCAGCATCCCTCCCACACCCCCGGCTGCAAAGGCATAGCCAGGACCCAGGAGGGCGGATAGAAGAATGAAGCTGTCAGCAATATGGATATATCCCAGCCCCGTGGGGATGGGGATTTTCACAAAAAAGATGGAAAGGATCACCAGGGCCATCAGGACTCCGGTAAGGGCCATTTTCCGGATATTGATTTTCTCCATTGTTCCTGTTCCTCTCCTTACTTATTATAGCGGCTGTCTTTGATCTTCAGGGCCCGCATTTTCAGAGGCAGGCCGAAGCAGTTGATAAAGCCTTCCGCATCCTTGTGGTCATACAGCTCCTCATCCATGGTGAAGGAAGCGATATCTGTATCATAGATGGAGTAGGGTGATTTTGTTCCGGCAATTGTGCAGTTCCCCTTATACAGTTTCAGACGCACAGTGCCTGTTACGGTCTGCTGGGTCTCATCCACAAAGGCCGAGAGAGCCTCCCGGAGAGGGGAGAACCACTGACCGAAGTACACAAGCTCTGCAAAGCGCTTGGATACCAGCTCCTTATAGTGGAAGGTATCCCGGTCCAGGCAGAGGTACTCCAGATCATTATGGGCTGTGTAGAGGATCCGGCCACCGGGATTCTCATAAACCCCTCTGGACTTGATCCCTACCAGGCGGTTTTCCACCAGATCATCAATCCCCACGCCATGCTTAGCCCCCAGGTCATTAAGGTAGCTGATCAGAGCCACCCCGCCCATTTTCTGGCCGTCTACAGCCACGGGGATGCCTTTCTCAAAATCGATCGTCACATATTCCGCCTGATCCGGCGCCTTCTCCGGGGGAGTGACGATATGGTAAAGCTCATCCTTGGGCTCATTCCAGGGATCTTCCAGGTCTACCCCCTCATGGCTGAGGTGCCAGAGGTTCCTATCCATGCTGTAAGGGCTTTTCTTCTTCACTGGTACAGGAATGCCCCGGGCATTGGCGTAATCGATGGCTTCCTCCCGGGACTTGATATCCCAGATCCGCCAGGGAGCGATGATCTTCATATGAGGAGAGAGGGCCTTGATGGCCAGCTCAAAGCGGACCTGGTCGTTGCCCTTCCCTGTGCAGCCATGGCAGATGGCCTCGGCCCCTTCTGCTTCCGCAATCTCCACCAGGCGTTTGGCGATAGAAGGTCTGGCTGTGGCTGTGCCAAGGAGGTACTTGGTCTCATAGATGGCCCCGGCCTTGAGGGTGGGGAAGACGAAATTATCCACGAAATCATCTTTCAGGTCTTCAATATAGATTTTAGAAGCACCTGTTTTAATGGCTTTCTCCCGAAGGGGTTCCAGCTCTTCTCCCTGGCCCACGTCTCCGGCTACGGCAATGACTTCATACCCATAGTTCTCTTTCAGCCAGGGGATGATGATGGAGGTGTCCAGACCTCCGGAATAGGCGAGTACGACTTTCTTCATTTGACTTCTTCCTCCTTATATCAGGCTGGCCAGGATAGCCTTCTGAGCGTGCATCCGGTTTTCAGCCTCATCAAAAACAACAGAATGGGGACCTTCGAAGACCTCTTCGGTAATCTCCTCCCCGATATGGGCCGGCAGGCAGTGCATGACGATGGCATCCTTGCTGGCCTTCTTCAGCAAATCGCTGTTGATCTGGTAGCGGGAGAGAACCTTGCGGCGGTTTTCCGCCTCTTCCTCCTGACCCATGCTGGCCCAGACATCCGCATACAGCACATCTGCTTTCTTGCTGGCTTCCCCGATATCCCCTGTAATGACGATCTTGCCCCCTGTTTCTGAAGCAATCTCCTTGGCCACATTCACCCACTTCTCATCCGGGGTATATTCGTTAGGAGAGGCGACATAGATCTCCATCCCCATCTTCGCTCCGCCGATCATCAGGGAATGAGCCATGTTGTTACCGTCCCCGATATATGCCAGCTTCATGCCTTTGAGGTTATGCCCCTTATGCTCCCGGATGGTCTGGAGGTCTGCCAGGACCTGGCAGGGATGAAGGGCATCGGTCAGGCCGTTGATTACAGGCACATGGGCATAAGCAGCCAGCTCTTCCACATCCTCATGACGATAGGTGCGGATCATGATGGCATCCAGATAGCGGCTCAGGACCCGGGCCGTATCCCGGATGGGCTCTCCTCTCCCCATCTGCAGGTCATTGGAGGAAAGGAACAGGGGATAGCCTCCCAGCTGTACCATGCCCACCTCAAAGGAAACCCTCGTCCGGGTGGAGCTCTTCTCGAAGATCAGGCCCAGGGTCTTCCCCTTCAGGACTTCATAGGGCTCGTTGTTCTTCACCTTGTTCTTGATATAGTCTGCATAGTCCAGAAGATAGATGATCTCATCCTGGGTGTAGTCTTTCAGGCTGAGGAAATCCCGGCCCTTCAGGTTGGTTTCCATATTCAGAAGACTCATGGTGCCACACTCCTTTTCCTAAATTCTTTATCCAGAAAGACCAGCAGCTTATCTACATCCCGCTCCGTGATGGTATAGGGCGGGAGGAAGCGCAGCACGGTCTTATTGGCGCAATTGATGATGATTCCGGCCTCATAGGCCGCCTGGACCAGAGGAGCCCCTTCCATATCCAGCTGCAGCCCCAGCATCATCCCCATCCCCCGGACTTCCCGGACAAAGGGATACATGCCCTGAAAGGCCATGAGGCTGTTTTTGAAGTAGAGGGCCACCTTGGACATCTCCTCCAGAAAGCCAGGAGCCAGAATGGTCTCCAGGACAGCCGCTCCTGCAGCGCAGGCTACAGGATTGCCACCAAAGGTCGAGCCATGATCTCCGGGAACCAGGGCCTGGGCGACTTCCTCCCTGGCCAGGAAGGCTCCTAAGGGAAGGCCTCCCCCAAGGGCCTTGGCGCTTGTGAGGATATCCGGCTCCACGCCATAGGCCTGATAGGCAAAGAGGCGGCCTGTACGGCCGATTCCCGTCTGGACTTCATCGAAGATCAGCAGGATGTCCCTCTCAAGGCAGAGCTCCCGGAGCTGTTTCAGGAATTCCCTGGTGGCCGGACGGACTCCGCCTTCCCCTTGGATGGGTTCCACCATTATAGCACAGACATCAGGGGTTATCATAGCGGAGAGGGCCTCAAAATCATTGAAAGGACAATAGGAGAAGCCCTCCGGGAGGGGGAAGAAATTCTGATGGAAGCTGTCCTGTCCCGTAGCGGTGAGGGTGGCCAGGGTCCGTCCATGGAAGGAGCTGGTGAAGGTGATGATGCGGTTCCTGTCCTTCCCGTATTTCAGCTGGCTGTATTTCCGGGCCAGCTTGATGGCCCCTTCATTGGCTTCCGCCCCTGTATTGGCAAAGAAGACCTTATCGAAGCAGGTGTTCTCTACAAGCAGCCGGGCCAGCTTCAGCTGGGGCTTGGTGAAGAAATAGTTGGAAGCATGGAGGAGGGCTTTGCTCTGCTCCACCACCGCCTCTGTGAGAGCCGGGTGACCATAACCCAGGGGGTTCACCGCAATCCCCCCCAGGAAGTCCAGATAGCGCTTTCCGCTCTCCCCGATGAGATAGTTCCCCTCCCCTTTTACAAGGACATCGGGAAACTGCTTGTAGGTATTCATAAGATCCATTTTCTTCTCCTATTTCACAATCATGGTGCCCACGCCTTCATTGGTGAAGATCTCCAGGAGCACTGCATGAGGCACCCGCCCGTCAATAATATGGACCTTGTGCACTCCTTTATCCAGGGCATCCACACAGCAGGTGATCTTAGGGATCATCCCTCCGGAGATGACACCCCCCCGGATAAGCTGCTGGGTATCGTCCACATGAAGGCTTTTGAAGATCTTCTTGTCTCCATCCACCCCGGATTCATAAATCCCTTCTGTATCTGTGAGAAGGACGAACTTATCCGCCTTTAAGGCCGCTGCAATCTCACCGGCCATGAAGTCCGCATTGATATTGTAGGTCTCCTGATCTTCCCCAATGCCGATGGGGGCGATGACGGGAATATATCCCTGGCTGATCACATCGGTAAGAACCTGGGTGTCCACAGACTGGACCTTCCCCACAAAGCCGATATCCACCAGCTGTTCCTTCCCCTCTCCGTCATAGACGGTCTGCCAGTATTTTTCCGCTTTGATCATCCCGCCGTCCTTGCCGCACATTCCAAGGGCTGTCGCTCCATGGTAGTTCAGACCAGCGACGATTTCCTTATTGATCTTCCCCACCAGGACCATCTCGGCAATTTCCAGGACCTCTCTGTCTGTATA
>CAYMDI010000060.1:0-8455 GCA_964389165.1 uncultured Eubacteriales bacterium
AGGTTTCCCATATGAACGAGCCCCATCTCCTCCTTCTCTCCTTGGACTGCCTCTCCCAGGAGGATCTGTCCCGGCTGGCCCAGATGCCCCATTTCAGCAGGCTGCTGGGGGAAGGGACCCTGGTCAGGGATGTGGACAGCATCTACCTGACCAATACCTATGTGATCCACACCTCAATTATTACAGGAAAGGCCCCCAGGGATCATGGGATTATCGACAATCTGGAAAACCATCCTGGAAATCCCAATCCCCCCTGGCACTGGCACCGCAGCCATATCCAGGGCACGACTCTCTATGATGAGGCAGGGAAGGCCGGTCTTAAGACAGCCAATATCCTCTGGCCTGTGACAGCAGGGGCGGGGATACCCTGGAATTTCCCTGAAATTTTCCCTGTTGGCAAGGAAAGCCAGCTTCTCCTGTCCCTCCGGAATGGAAGCCCCCTCTTCCAGTTAAATGGGTATCTTCGCTTCGGGAAAGGCCTTCGGGGCAAGCATCAGCCTGAGCTGGATAATTTCACCACCCGCTTCATGGTCCAGACCCTTCATAAAAAGCGGCCCAACCTTGCCCTCCTCCACCTCATCGATACAGACAGCCATAAGCATAAGTATGGACTGGAAGATGAGAGGACCAGGGAGTCCATTGCCCGGATGGACAGGCGCATCGGGGCTCTGACCCGGGCGATGGAGCAGCTGGACAGGGATTATTCAATTATCATCTTCAGTGATCATGGAGCCCTCCCTGTTTCTGTCACAGGGGATCCCAATGATATCCTGGACGCCATGGGCTTCCAGGTGCCAAGAAAGCCCAGGGATCCCTGGAATGCCTGGTTCAAGACTTGTGGCGGCACGGCCTTCCTCTACTTGCGGGATGATGGCCTGGCCCGGCGAGAGGAGCTCACAGCGCGTCTTGAGATCCTGGCCGGACGGGAGGGCAGCGGCATCCGGCGCCTTCTCACAGAGGAGGAGATGGCCTTCTCTGGCTTTGCCAGGGAAGCGGTTCTGGGGATCGAAGCCAGCCTGGGTACAGAATTCCATGACGATGGCAGCCGTTTCCGGGCCAATCATGGCTATACACTGAATAACCCGGGCTATCAGGTCTTCTATTTTGCCAAGGGCCCTGGTATCCCTAAAGGCCAGGAGCTCACAGGAGGAAGCCTCCTGGATATCGCCCCCCTGGCGGCAAACCTTCTAGGCATCCCCCCCTGGGATCTGCAAGGTTCCATCCATCCCCGAGTAAAGGAAGAGGAGTGAATCATGACTAAACTGACAAAACTTGAAAAAAGCTGGATTACCTTTGACTGGGCGAACTCTGTTTACGCCACCATCATGATGGCCGCCATCTACCCTGTCTTCTTCTCTTCTGTCATGGGGAAGGGCGGTGATGGCTGGTGGGCCTTCGGCACCTTCCTGGCCACGCTGGTCATGGCTGTTCTGGCACCGGTCCTTGGGGCGATCGGGGATTTCAAAGGGATGAAGAAGAAGCTTCTGGTTTCCTTTCTCCTCCTTGGCCTGACCTTCACCTTGGCAGCTGGCCTGGCTGGCTACTGGCCCCTGATGCTGGCAGCCTATGTCCTCTCCTACATCGGATTCATGGGTTCGAATCTCTTTTATGACTCATTCCTTACAGACGTCACCACGAAGGACAGGATGGACAAGGTTTCTGCCTGGGGCTATGGAATGGGCTATATCGGGGGGAGCACGATTCCCTTTATCCTGTCCATCATCCTGATCATGGCCGGGCCATCCTTAGGGCTGGGTGAAGTTCTCCCTGTACGCCTAAGCGTTATCCTTGCTGTAATCTGGTGGGGGCTTTTCAGCATCCCCCTTCTGAAGAATGTCCATCAGCGCTATTACACAGAAACCCCCCCTGGGCGCCTCCTGCAGCAGGCCTTCCGCAATCTGGGACAGACAGTGAAGGATATCCGCAAGGACAGAGCCGTCCTGGTCTTTCTCATCGCCTACTTTTTCTATATCGATGGGGTGAATACAGTGATCAACATGGCCACTTCCTATGGGGCGACCCTGGGTCTGGACACCACAGGGATGATTCTGGCACTCCTGGTCACTCAGCTCATTGCTTTCCCCTTTGCCATCCTCTTCGGACGACTGGCTGGGAAAATCGGATCGATTCCTATGATCCTTGCTGCAGTTGCTCTATACAGCTTTATCTGCATCCTTGGCTTCGTCATGGGCCTTGGCATTGAGGAAGGCTTCCTCACCCTTTCCCAGGCCCTGGTCCTCTTCTGGATTCTGGCAGTCCTGGTAGGCACCTCCCAGGGAGGCATCCAGGCCCTTTCCCGCTCCTTCTTCGGGCGGATCATCCCAGCGGAGCGTTCCAATGAGTATTTCGGCTTCTACGATATCTTCGGGAAGTTCGCGGCCATTATGGGGCCTGGGCTCTATTCTCTGGTGAAAGCCCTCACAGGCCGGAGCAGCCTGTCCATTCTGGGTGTGATCATCCTCTTCATTCTGGGAGGCTTCTTCCTCCTCTGGAACCACAGGCTCCTCATGGAGCGGGATGCAGCCAGCCGCTGATCAGTCTGAAGCATTGAAATTGAAGGAGGCTTCCGGAAATCCGGAAGCCTCCTTTCATACCCTCTGTCTGTGCCTAGAACACTGCCCCGAAGAGGTTCAGGGTCTTTAAGATCCAAAGGATCAGGGCCAGGGCCCCTGTGATGATCCCTGTAAGGACATAGCCCCTTCTGGCGCTTCCTTCCCGGATGGCCAGGATGCCGAAGGCTATCCCCAAGGCTCCACAGAGAGCACTGAGGTAAGCATCCTCCCCGTAAAAGAGGACAACCCCCAGGCCCATTATGCCCAGGATCAGGCTGGCGTAGTCTTTGTTCATCCTTTATTCCCTTTCATAAAAACAGGAGATGCCCTGAGGCATCTCCTGCAGACTCGGTCTCTTACTTGTGGGAGCCGGCCATCATCATCCCGATGGTGGTGATGTCGTACTCTTCCTTGTTGAGGATGCCCATGACCTGTCCTTCATACATAACAGCAATCCGGTCAGCCAGGGTCAGTACTTCGTCCAGCTCGGTGGATACCAGCATAACGGCATTCCCTTTGTCCCGCTCGGCAACCAGGCATTCATGGACATACTCGGTAGCTCCGATGTCCAGGCCACGTACTGGGTGGGCCGCAATGACAAAGTCTGGGTCACGGGTCAGTTCCCGTCCGAGAACCATTTTCTGCTGATTCCCCCCGGACAGCTTGCCCCCGGCTTCTTCGATATCTGGTGTCTTCACGTTAAACTGTTTGACGATGTCTTCCGTAACAGTCTTAATGTATTTCCAGTTCAGGAAAGGTCCTTTGGAGAAAGGCTCCCGATAGTAGTTGATCAGGATCATGTTCTCCTTGATGGACATAGGAGATACCATGCCTCGCTTGTGGCGGTCGGCTGGGATATGGGATACCTTCTGCTCCAGGATCTTCCTGGGGCTGGCATTTGTCATATCGTGTCCTTTGATGGTCACTTTCCCCTCTGTGACATGGCAGAGGCCGGTGATGGCATCAATCAGGGCGTCCTGGCCGTTGCCGTCTACGCCGGCGATCCCCAGAATCTCCCCTCTTCTGATTTCCAGGCTAACGCTGTTAAGCTTCTCGCTGGAAGTCTTGGCGCTGACCCCTTCCATGGAAAGGACAACATCTCCAGGATTGTAGGGTCCTTTGGGAACGTCCAGGATGATCTTCCGCCCTACCATCATCTCAGCCAGTTCTTCCCGGGTTGTTCCGGCTGCTGGCACGGATGGCTGGGATTTACCAAGACGGAGTACGGTGATGGTATCGCAGATTGTCAGGACTTCCTTCAGCTTGTGGCTGATGAAGATCAGGGTCTTCCCTTCATCCTTCAGCTGGGTCATGATCTTGAAGAGCTCCGTAACTTCCTGCGGGGTAAGAACCGCTGTAGGTTCGTCCAGAATCAGGATCTCAGCTCCACGGTAGATGGCTTTCAGGATTTCTACCCGCTGCTGCTGGCCTACAGTGAGGTCTTCAACCAGGGCATAAGGGTCGATCTTCATGTTGTAGCGGGCGCCGAGCTCAACGAACTCCTGAGCGTCCTTTTTCAGGTCTAAGACCTTCTTATTCTCTTTTTTCCCCAGAACGACGTTCTCGATGACGGAGAGGGCGGGGATCAGCATGAAGTGCTGGTGCACCATCCCGATTCCCTGGTCGATGGCATCCTTAGGGGATACGATCTTGGTTTCCTTGCCGTTAAGGAGGATCTGCCCGCTGGAGGGGGAATAGAGGCCGTAGAGGATATTCATCAGGGTGGATTTACCGGCGCCGTTCTCTCCCATGAGAGCATGGATGGAGCCTTTTTCCACTGTGAGATTCACGTTGTCGTTAGCCAGAACGCCAGGGAACTGCTTGACAATGTTTCTCATTTCTAAAATGGGTGCCATAATATGATCTCCTTTCCCTGTTATTCCTTGGTGTAAGGTACAGCGCTTGCTGCAGGCTTATGGGTTTTCCCGATAAACCCTGCCAGGGCGATGATGGTAATGATATATGGCAGCATGTTCAGCAGGTCGCTGGGGATGTTCCAGCCAATGGCCTCAACAAGGTATTGGAAGGCCTGGGCTCCGCCGAATACGGTGGAAGCGCCGAAGGCTCCGATTGGGGTGTATTTTCCGAAGATAACGGCGGCGATGGCGATAAAGCCTTTCCCTGCAGTCATGTTCTCAATGAAGGAGCTGATGTCCAGCACCAGAAGGCCGCCGGCCATACCAGTGAGAAGTCCGCTGAAGAGGACAGAGCCGTAGCGGATTCTGAAGACGTTGATCCCCATGGTATCGCAGGCCTTGGGATACTCCCCTACTGCCCGTACTTTCAGTCCAAGATCCGTCTTAAAGAGGATGAACTGGAGGATGATGATCATGATGATCCCGGAGTACACCATGATGTTCTGGGAGAAGACAGTGTCCAGGTAGCCCCCGATATTGGGAATGTTCACCAGAGCCAGGTCTGTTCCGCCATTTGCATTGGTGGTGGTCAGGACGCTGCCCAGGCCTGGAATCTTCGCCAGCACATCTGTGATGGTGGGGAAGTTCGTGATAGGACGCTCTACCCCGGAAAGAGCCCGGTAGATGGTAGAGGTAAGACCGAGAGCCAGGATGTTGATGGATACCCCGATTACTGTCTGGTTAGACCGGATGGTGATAACCAGGAAGGCAAAGAGCAGGGCCATGATCATTGCGGCCGCCATGCCCATCAGGGTTCCCAGCCAGGGGTTTCCGCCGGTGATTCCGGTTCCCAGCCAGGTGAACAGGGCTCCTGTAAGCATCAGGCCCTCTGCGCCCAGGTTCAGGACCCCGGAGCGTTCTCCGAAGACCAGGCCTGCAGCGGCAATTGCCAGAGGAATGGCAATCCGGAGATCCTGTGCGATAAAGCTGGCAATGGTGTTTTTGGCATCAACAGGAGCAAAAAGCCCCACGGCGATGAAGGCCAGGATGGCAATCAGAGCGATAATAGGTCCTTTTTTGATCTTCATTGCTTACACCCCTTTCGCGGCTCTGGCCTGACGAATCAGTTTCCGCTTGTTGTATTCAGCCTGTACGAAGACGCTGGCCACAACCAGGATGATAACGAAAGCCTGGATTGCGTTGACGATGTACGGGGAAATGGTTCCGGTTCTGCCCATAGCCAGACCGCCGCTTTTCAGGATGGCGAAAAGGACTGCAGAAAGGCCCATTCCCAGAGGATGGAGCTGTCCCAGAAGGGCAACTGCGATCCCGTCGAAGCCGTATCCGGAGGAGAAGTCCTGGAGGATCCTGGACTGGGAGCCCAGAAGCTCGGAAACCCCTGCCAGACCGCCGAAGCCGCCAGCCAGGAACATGGAAAGGAGCGCATTGCTCTTCACCTTGATACCGGCATATTCAGCAGCTGTGGCATTGAGGCCTACAACCCTCATTTCGTAACCCTTCTTCATTTTGAAGAAGAAGACGAAATAGATGATCAGAGCCACAACAGCCAGAAGGATGGTAAAGGTCAGGTCGCTTCCCTTAATAAGGAAGCCCCTTCCGAAGGTAGCCTGGAAGGCTGCGCTCTGAGGCTGTCCCTGAGTGTTGTCATAGAGAGGGCCGTCATAACCGATAAGATAGCGGTTCAGCCACATAGCCACATAGTTCAGCATTACTGTTGTGATTACTTCGTTGGCGCCGAAGGAAACCTTCAGCCAGCCAGCGATGAAGCCCCAGAGACCGCCTGCTACGAAACCAGCCACGATGGAGAGGATCAGAACCACAGCTCCGCCGATGACAGGGATTCCATACCCAGGGCCCCAGATGGCCACCACACCAGCGGCAATGCCGCCCAAGTACAATTGTCCGTCTCCGCCGATGTTCACCAGACCGCAGCGATTTGCGATGGCGAAGGCAAGGGCTGCAAACGCAAGGGGGGCTACTTTAGAAAGCGTGTCCCCGATCCGCGTAAAATCGCCCAGGGAACCATCAAAGAAGTTCCCCATTGCTCTTCCCACATCCTGGCCCAGCACAGCTATCAGAAGCATACCTAATAACAGTGCTACGCCCACTGCGACGATAGGTGTCAGAACTTTGATCAGAACATCTCCTGTTGAAAGTTTTTTGTTCAACCTACATCACCTCTTTATTATTTTTAAAGATAAGCCATTTGGGATAAAAAATAAATGTCCGTCATTAAACTTCATACGGTTTTTAATAACAGGCATCCAAATTACTCCACCATTATAGCAGATGGGTTTTGATTTTACTATTTATTTCTTTTAATTTTACGGCGTTTTATTCCATTTTATTTTGTCCTTTGTGTTTTTAGTGTGTAGAGAAGCCAGCTGTTTCTATCTTTAGTATGTTTTCTCCTTGACATCCCCCTATGCTTTTGATAAAATTACCATGTAAATATTGCGGATGTGAATTTCCTTCTATATATAAGCGTGAAGGGATCCGCATTATCTGCAGCTCATTGAAAAGGTGGTAGGTACCGGGGGAGCCTGGTACTGTTATACACAAACAAAAGGAGGAAAAGGTATGAAAAAAACTTTCGTTTTCATCATGGTTCTTTTCTTGGGCCTTGTTGCTGTAGCCTGTGGCGGCAGCGATGATGAAGGAAAAACCCAAGAGGACCTGAAGGTAGCCCTTGTTCTGACAGGAGCTATCAATGACAAAGGCTGGAACCAGAAGGGTTATGAAGGCCTCATTGCTATCGCGGCTAAGTATGATGCTCAGACCGCTTACAATGAGAACACCCAGGCTGCTCAGTACAACCAGATCATCCGGACCTATGCGAAAGACGGCTACAATGTCATCATCGCACACGGCACCCAGCTGACTGACGCTGTCAAAGAAGTTGCTGCTGAGTATCCGGACATCAAGTTCCTGATCACCAGCTCCGACAGAACCGCTAAACTGGGCAATGGCGAGAACATCGCCGGCGTACTGGCCGACGGGGTTGAGCAGGGCTTCCTGATGGGCGCTACTGCTGCCTACATCGCAAAAGACCAGGGCAGCAAGAAAGTCGCTGCTGTAGGGGGAACTGAGATTCCTGCCATTAAAACCACTGTTGATGGATACAAAGCAGGTGTTGCTTATGTAGACAAAAGCATTGAAGTCCTCAGCGCTTACACCGGAAGCTTTGACGATGTAAACAAACTGAAGGAGCAGGCGATCACCTTCATCCAGCAGGGGGCCACTGTGGTTATGTCCACAGCCAACGCTGCTACCAAAGGCGGCTTTGAAGCTACCAAGGATAAAGGCGGAGTTTCCATCGGCGCTAATGCCGGCTCCCTCTTCGGCGTTTACACAACCAACCTGGCTGCATCCGGAAACGTTGATATGTCAAAAGCCCTGCTGACCGTTCTTGGAGAAATCTATGACGGCAACTTCAAGGGCGATGACTACATCTACGGGGTTAAAGAAGGGGTTGTCAACATCACCTTCAGCACCACCGAACCTGCAGTTCAGAAGGTTAAAGCCAAAGTCGAGACCGTTGTCAGCGATATCACAAGCGGCAAAGTCGACGTACAGAAGCTGTACACCGAACTGAGCAAGTAGTCTTTCAGACTGATTAAAACACATGGGGTCCGCCCCATGTGTTTTTTTTATGCAAAAGGAAAGGGCCCGGAATCCGGGCCCTTTCCTTTATTTATAAGGATTTTCTCCTTGCATTCTCTATCGCTTTTCCTGCCTCAGGGCTTCCAGCACCTTCTGGGGATTCATGGGAATAGAGCGTATCGCGACCCCTGTGGCATCCGCAATGGCATTGTGGATGGCTGGTGCAGGTGTGGCCAGAGGAGGCTCTCCCAGAGATTTATTCCCGAAGGGACCGATAACATCCATAGGCTCCACAAAAGCGACCCTCAGATCTGGAACATCCAGGAAAGTAGGCATCGTGTAATCCAGGAGATTATCGTTGAGGGGCTTGCCTGTCTTCCCATCATAGAGGAGCTCTTCTCCAAGGCCGTAGGCGATACCCAT
>CAYMDI010000061.1:0-8289 GCA_964389165.1 uncultured Eubacteriales bacterium
GACTGATGCCAAGGAAGTCAGTGCCAGAGAGCACTGCAACCTTCACGGCCTCTGGAAGGCTTAAAGAAAGAGGAGAGGATGCCCCAGGGCATCCTCTTTTAATTTGCAAGCTTTCCGTAAAAGGGGGTCTGGAAGAAGGGGCTGCGGGGAAAGTAGGGGGAGAAGGCTTTACCCGAACCTGAAAAAGGGTATAATGAATGAATGGTAGAAGGAGGCAGGGATGAGCGGTTTTCAGATTATATTTTCAATATTCACACTGCTATATGTTTTATGGGTCTTATCTGTGCTTTTCCTGGAACGGCGCAGAGAAGCCAGCATGACTTCCTGGCTGCTGATCTTCATCCTCCTTCCCTTTGTCGGTTTTGCCGTGTATGCTATCTTCGGCCGGGACATGAGCAAGAAGAAGGTTTTTCGGCTGTATCAGGCAGAGGAAGAACTGCGCAGGGAGCTTTCCGCTGCCAATCTGGCTGCATATGGGGAAAAGCGCCAGGCCATCCGCCAGAACCTCCGGGACCGTACTGAGGTTCTGGATTTCACCTTCAGGCTTTCTCCAGCCGGACTGACCTTTGATAATCAGGTCCAGGTCTTCACAGACGGGGCTTTAAAGTTCAGAGCTTTCATGGAAGACCTGCGGCAGGCCAGGAGGGAGATTCACATCCTGACTTTCATCTATCAGGGAGATGGCCTGGGGGGGGAGCTCCGCCAGCTGCTTGTGGAAAAAGCGAGAGAGGGGGTGAAAGTCCGCCTCCTTCTGGATCATTTCGGCTCCTTCGGTGTAAGCCATGGGTATTTCAAGGAACTGGAAGAGGCAGGAGGGCGGGTCTATTTCTCCTTCCCCATCCGTCCGGGAAATCTGCAGCTCAATAACAGGAACCATCGGAAGATCGCTATCATTGACGGTCATACAGCCTTTATCGGGGGTTTCAATGTAGGGGATGAATACCTTGGCCTCTCCAGAAAGAGGGGCTATTGGAGAGATACCCATCTGCGGATCCGGGGAAGCTCCGTTATCGACCTTCAGACCCGATTCATCCTGGACTGGCGCAATGCAGGGGGGGAGGACCTGGTTCTGGACGGACGCTTCTTTCCTGAGGCAGAATCCCAGGGGCAGGCGGCAGTCCAGATCCTGTCAAGCGGTCCTGATTCCCAGTTAGAGGAAATCAAGCTGACCTACCTAGAAATGATCTCCCGGGCCAGGGATTATATCTATTTCCAGACCCCTTATTTCGTGCCTGATGAGGCGATGCTGGAAGCCCTGCGGATCGCGCTGATCAAAGGGGTGGATGTCCGTCTGATGATTCCGGATAAGAAGGATCATGCCTTTGTCTATTGGGCTACCTATTCCTATATCGGCGATCTCCTGCCTCTGGGCCTGAAGGCCTATGCCTACGAGAATGGCTTCCTCCATGCGAAAACAATGGTGGTAGATGGGAAAATCAGCAGTGTTGGCAGCGCCAACTTTGATAAGCGGAGCTTCCGTCTGAGTTTTGAAACAAATGCCTTCATTTTCGACAACCGTTTCGGGAAGATGATGAAGGATATCTTCCTGGAAGACCTGAAACAATCCAGAGAGATCACAGAGGCCAGCTACCGGGCAAGACCCCTGCATGTGCGGATCAGGGAGCCCATCAGCCGTCTGATCTCCCCTGTTCTCTGATGGGGGGATTATGGCATACCGGTTTGCTGGAGGGACTGCTGCTGTTTTATGTAGGGCTTTCAGATATCCATAACAGGCTGATTCCCAACTGGTCCACTGCAGCCCTCCTTCCAGGGGCTCTGCTCCTTGGCTCTATGCTCTGGGGGAAGGGAAGCGGGCAGGGAGCCCTTATTGGAATCCTCCTGCTTCTGGCTCTCCGGCTTCTGACCCGGGGTGGCGTGGGTGGAGGAGACCTGAAACTTGTCCTGTCTCTTGGAGCGATGGCAGGATTTCCAGGCATCCTCTATGTGCTGGGCTGCTCGGGATGTCTGGCTCTCCCCGCTGCTCTCTACTCAGGCCTACAAAAAAAAGAAAGGCGCAGGGATCTTCCCTTTGCGCCTTTTCTGATCATTGCTAGTGCAGTGTTCCTGTTGAGGGTCTCCGGGTCTTAGAACACTGTGGTTCTAACCAGTTTCCCCTCTTTATTCTGTACAGCCTTGACGATTTTAGCGATATGCTTCAGGCCATCGGCATCTTTCGTGCACTCAATGAGCTGATAGGTCTTGGCAGCTTCCGCATTTGCCTTATAGACATCGCTCAGGACTTTCATGACGGAGAAGCTATGCTCTGCATCCTTCATGGTGATGATGCTGGCTTCTTCAGAGGCCAGAAGGCTGGTGAGAAAGGCAGGATAATCCACATCCTTCAGATCGCCGATGAGATAATATACTGCTTCAGGATCCTTGATGTCTGTTTCGATATTCCGGACTGGCTTCATTTTATGGCTTTCTTTAGCAACAGCCCCCATAGCAGCCAGAAGATTCAGGATCCCATGCCCCCGGTGACCGGAAATGATGATATTGTCCTTGGCGGCGATGGCTGCAGCAAGATACTCACCCTGCTCTGCGGTCATAAAGTTTTCGTTGATCAGTTTGGTTACAAATGGATTCATGGTAGGGCCCCCTTCTGATATTATTGCATTAATTTGTATTATAGCATAAAATGATAACGGTTCCAAGTAAATATCCAAGATGGAGTCATTCTCAAAAATGCACTGTTGATATTTGAAAACTGATGGTATATAATCTATTAAGTAATACAAGTACCCAATGAAAACAAGGAGCATGTCGGATGAACAAAGAGAAAATCAGGGCTAAAAGGCTGGAAATGGGTTTTTCCCAGGAAAGCCTGGCCCGGAAAATCGGCGTAACTAGACAGACGATCAATCTGATTGAAGCAGGCAAGTACAACCCTAGTCTACGCATCTGTAAAGGCATTGCTAGAGAGTTGCATGCTTCCTTGGACGAACTGTTTGGAGACTGATTCCAATCCCCCAGGTAAACAAAAAGGATGAAGAGAGCGTTCTTCATCCTTTTTGCGTTCATAAAAATGATAAGGGAATCAGACTGTCAGGCAGTCATGATATCATAAACCTGCTCCTCCAGACGGAGATAGTCCGCTGTAGGGAGATCCAGCATCGTAAGCTGAATCAGTTTGTTGAAGGGTTCAAGGCACTCGATCCGCTCCAGACGGGTCAGGATGCTGGCCAGGGCGCTGATATACTGGAAGGGCGCCTTCTTAATCTGATAGTAACTCCGGGCCTGCTCCAGGATCTCCTGGAGATCGGAGCGCTCTTCTTCATCACGGGCCCCGGCAACTCGAGCTTCCTGCACCTCGATGATATCCATCAATGAGGTAAGGGATTCCAGGTAAGAGCGGATGGTGTAATAGATGCAGCTGGAGGACTCTCCCTTCCGGTCCTGGAAGAGGGCCATGACCCCTGAAACCTTGGACTCATAGAAGAGAAGTTCCGCATGGGTGATTTCCCCGTTTTTCTCATATTCATAGAACTGGGATTTGATGCGGAAGAACTCCATCCAGCCGTTATATTCCTGCCCGGCCAGCTGGAGGTACATGGGCAGCTTCAGAAGAAGGTCCAGCTTCTTGCTGTGGCGCTCGAACATCTTCCGCTGGGCGATCTGCAGGACTTGCACGGATTTTCCATAGCGTTTGTTGATTTTCAGCCGCTCCGCTTCCTGAATCAGCTCGTTGACATGCATGGCTTCATAGAAGGAGTCCAGCATGGCATTATCCTGCTGGGAGATGCTCTCCTCAGCAATGGGGTTGTTGATCAGCGGTTTTGCATAGACTGTCATGGATTAGCCCCTTTCTTCAGGAAGTGTGATGAGGTGGAGGTTCGGGTCCAGGCTCTCCAGCTGCCGGAGCTCCGGACCGGGCTCTCTGGAAAGGACCAGGTAGCAGTGGAGAGAGGCCGTAGGGTCTCCTGTATACAATGCCACTTTCTGGCGGATCTCTTCCAGGTCCCTGTGACTGGGGATACGCTGGTAGAAGGCCTTCCCTGCCAGCAGGGCGCCATCCGGGGCAAAGCCGAAAATCTCCAGCCTGACCTTATCGTTCCAGGTGCTGCCGATTTCCTGGCAGGTCACTGCCAGCTTCCCCTTCCCATTCATTTCCCGTAGCAGCTGCAAGGCTGCATCCTGGAAAGCTTCCTCAATGAAAGCGCCCAGGCTTTCTTCCAGGCAGGAGCTGTAAAAAGCTTCCGGCGCCAGGGTTTCAGCGAGGGAAAGATTGGGAATCATATATCGGAAGTAGAAGCGGAAGTAAGGTTCCAGAAAGCGGTACTTGCTGCGGTGCTGGTTCCCTTTCTCTCCGGGCAGGAGGAGAGGGACGGTCTTCGATATGATATTCAGCTGCATCAGGCTTTTAAGATAGACGTTTACCTTGGTCTTATCCAGGCCGGTGGCAGCAGCGATCTCCCGGATGGCTGTATTCCCGGCAGCAATGGCGCTGAGGATGGCATAGTAGGTGGAAGGCTCCCGGAGCTCCTCCCGCATCAGCAGGCTCACTTCCTGAGACAGGAAGGAATAAGGATTCAGAAGATTCTGTTCCATGTTCTCCCGGAAGGTCAGCTGCTGGTCCAGACTCCTGAGATAGCGGGGGATCCCCCCCAGCACAGCATAGGCCGCCAGCTGGTCTTCCAGAGAAAAGCCTGGAAGGATCCGGGCCGCTTCCCGGAAGGTCAGAGCTTCCAGGCGGATGGAAGCGGAGGTCCGCCCATAGAGGGGGCTTTCCTCCCCAAGGACCTGATCCTCCATAAAGGACAGGGATGAGCCTGTGAGCACAAGCATCAGCCGGCTTTCTTCCTCTTCCTGATCCCAGACGTTCTGGAGGATGGAGAGGAACTCTCTGTTATTCTGAGCCATATAGGGGAATTCATCGATAATCAGGAGGATGCGCTTTCCCCGGGCTTCGTGGGAGAGGAAGCGGAAGGCTTTCTCCCAGCTGTCAAAAGAGGCCAGGTATTCCCCTACAGGGCTGTCCTTCAGGACCTCCTGGGAAAAGAGGCGGATCTGCTCGGAATCGATGGTCTCCCGGCTTACATAGAAAAGATGAGCCTTGTTTCGGGCAAACTCCCGGAGGAGGGCCGTCTTTCCAAGCCTTCGCTTGCCGTAGAGGACCACAAGCTGCGCATCTCCCCGGCTATACCGTTCTTCCAGCTCCTTGAGCTCTTTTTCCCTGCCCACAAACATCATCGTATAGTCCTAACATATATAATGCAGAAAAGTATAAATGCAATAAGTATAAAAAGGATTATACTTATGTATATCTTCATTATACTGCCCTAAGGGGAATAGTCAACAAGAAGCCCTCTAAAATTGTTTGAAATATAGGGAAAAAAAATGTATAATAGGGAAGGTGATTATTCTAGGAAAGGAGGCCTTTCATGTGGCAGTGTAATGAGTGCGGGAAAAAGTTCCACATGGAGCCTCCCTATTGTGATGCCTGCGGGGCCACCCAAGGCTTCCGGAATGTTCCGGACCCTGAGGAGGCGGAAGCTTTTTTCCGGGCTGTAGAAGCCAGCTTCTTTATGGAAGAAGAGGACAAGGTGCAGCAGGAAACGCAGGGATATGATGATTATGACACGCTGATTCGGGATTTCCTGAAGGATGAGTATAAGCCGGTAAGCAAGGAAGTGCGCCGGCCTTTTGAAGAAGAGGACAGACTGCGCCAGGAACGGAAGGCCCGGGAAGCCCGGGAGGCCAGCCTGGATCAGGAGTACTATGACTCCCTGAAGGATGTGGTAGGAGAAGAAGCCCTGGAAGGGGATGACTACTACAGGGACTTAGAGCAGCTCTTCCAGGATAAGCAGGCCAAGGGGGGGCATGAGACCACCTTCGGAGGCCTTTTTGACAAGGAAGATACCTTGGAAAACACCTTCCTTAAGCCGGGGAGGAAGGGGAAGCGTCAGAAGGCTGCTCCCCCATCCTTGAAGAAAGCTTCAGGAAAGCCCTCCTTTCCGGATATCAGCCTGCTGAGGCCAGGAGGGGGGAAGCGGCCCCAAAGGGCAGACCGTCCCGAGGATAAGCAGAAGCTCCTGAAGATCCTTGCGGGACTTGGGGGTGTCCTGGTGCTGATGGTGGTGCTGATGGTGATCCTGATCAACAGCATTGTGGATTCCGGAGATAAAGGCACGGTCCTCCCCAGTGAGGAAGCCATGCTGGGCTTTTTTGACGATATCCGCGGAATGGAGCAGGAGGCCTTTATGGCAGATCCCTCTATGGTGAGCTTTTATGGCTATCCGGGAGATGTTGCGGAAAAGCAGGAAATGCTGAAAAACCTCTATGCCCTTGTGACAGCAGAGGATACCGTGGTAGCTTCCGTCCTCTCCATTGAAGCCAAGGGCATCAACAGGATCCGGGTGGAATACAGGATCCGGGGCAGCAACATGGCTGTGACGGTTCTGGAAGAGCTTCTCTTCCGCACCACGGACAACAAGAAATACCAGCTGGATTTTGCGGATTTCGTCATCCGCTATGCACAGGCTGCTGACGCAGCTGCGCCGGCAGAGGAGGAGGCAGCTCCTGCTCCATAGCCAGGAACCTAATAGATAACAGGAGGTAATGATGAAAGATATTTTAGAGCGGCTGAGGCTTTCCCCGGAGTTTGAGGAGGTCCTTCAGAGTACCAATGTGATCTGGGCCAATAGCAGGGAAGACCTCTTCCGCCTGGCCCTTGGCATCGAGAGCGGTACAAGGGACTATTATGAAGTCTATTATACAATCCCCCAAATCGGCAAAGTTGTGGAAGCGACTGTAGCCAAATGCAAGAACGGCCTGGCCGTGAATTACACAGACCCCTATATGCGCCGTCGGGACCCTGAGAGCATGGTTATTGCCGACAGCAAGCCTACGGACAAGGCGACCTTCCAGGATCGCTTCGGGGAACCCTTTGACAACCTCCGCCAGGATACCCTGGAATGGCTCAAGGGTCTGGACAACATCCTGGCCATGCCTTTTATGGCCGGGGGGAAGAAATTCGGCTATCCCTCTCTGATTCTGGCTCCGGCCAATGCAGGCTTCTTCGCGGCAGCCCTGGCAGATATCCAGGAGTTCATTCCCGTAGACGAGATTGAAGACGGCTTCGAGCCTAAGGCCATGATGGTAGTGGCACCGCCCTTCCGCCATACCTATTTCAAAGGCAAGCAGGTGGTGGTCCATAACCGGAAAGGGGAAAGCCATGAGGTCTTCTCCTATAACCTGTACCCCGGGCCAAGCGCCAAGAAAGGGGTCTACAGCATTCTGCTGGACTTTGCGGAACGGGAGGATTGGAATACCCTCCATGCCTCCACGGTAAAGGTCATCACTCCCTATGAGAACCGCTATACAATCATGCACGAAGGGGCTTCCGGCGGCGGAAAAAGCGAGATGCTGGAGAAGACCCATCGGGAATCTGACGGCCGGATCCTTCTGGGAGAGGGGCTTGTCGGGGGCGATAAGGTATATATCGATCTTCTGGCCAACTCCGAACTGGTGCCTGTCACAGACGATATGGCCCTGGCTCCCCCTCAGCTTCAGAATGGCTCGAAAATCGTTGTGACGGATGCAGAGTCCGGCTGGTTCCTCCGGGTGGACAATGTCCGGGAATACGGTTCAGAGGCTCAGCTGGAGCGCCTGACCATTCACCCTGAAGCACCCATGCTTTTCTTTAATATCGATGCTTCTCCTAAATCCACGGCCCTGATCTGGGAACATATTATGGATGCCCCTGGAAAGCCATGCAGCAATCCCAGGGTGATCATTCCCAAAGAGCACTTCGGTGCCAAGGAAGGAGAAGTAGTCAGTGTCGACCTCCGGAGCTTCGGCCTGCGGACACCGCCTCTTACAAAGGATGCAGTGTCTTATGGGGTTGTCGGACTCTTCCATGTCCTTCCCCCGGCTATTGCCTGGCTCTGGCGCCTGGTGGCTCCCAGAGGCTTCGCCAACCCCAGCATTACAGCTTCAGACAAGATGGAAAGCGAAGGAGTGGGATCCTTCTGGCCCTTTGCCACAGGAAAGAGGGTGGATCAGGCCAATATCCTGCTCCGCCAGATGCTGAAAACTCCGGATACACGCTATGTCCTGATTCCAAACCAACATGTTGGAAGCTACAAGGTGGGATTCAAGGCGGAACATATTTCCAGAGAATATCTTTCCAGAAGGGGGCAGGCTCCCTTCCTGAAAAGCGAATTGTTGGATAAAGGAGCAGCCATTCTGGGGTATGCTATGAAAAGCGTGCGGCTGGATGGCAAGGAGATCCCCTACTTCTTCCTGAATGTCAATGAACAGCGCCATGTGGGAGATGAGGCCTTTAAG
>CAYMDI010000062.1:0-8272 GCA_964389165.1 uncultured Eubacteriales bacterium
CTACTGCTTAGAAGGCAGTTGCTCTATCCTGCTGAGCTATGGGCGCAGATGTTTGTTGGAACGTGGAGCGGGTGATGGGAATCGAACCCACACAGCCAGCTTGGAAGGCTGGAATTCTACCATTGAACTACACCCGCATTTCATCGTGCTTATTGATTATAATACATTATGCGGTTTCTGTAAAGGCAGAGGAGAATTTTTCCGGAAATAATTGCAGGGAGTATTCTCCTGTGGTATGATGAAAAAAGTTAAAAGGGAGTAGTTGCAACAGCTGATCCAACATACCCGGCCTCGCGGCCTGGGTCAGCGCCCTGATGCGAGGGAACAAGACTTTTGGCGCCAGGCGCCAAGGGTCTTTTTTATTAAGGAGGATTAAATGAAAAATTATCTTGATGCCAGAGAAGCCATTCTGGAAGAGCTGGGCACCGACCCGGAAGCAGGGCTGACACAGGAAGGGGTAGAAGCTTCCCGGGAGGTCTACGGGGAGAATGTATTCTCCCAGGCTAAGTCAAAGAGCCTGGTGCTGAGAATCCTGGAAGCGCTGATGGAGCCCATGATCTTCATCCTGATCATCGCTGCTGCCATCACCCTTGGGGTGAATATCTTCCGTATTGCCAACGGCCAGCATGGAGAGTTCATTGAGTCTGTGGGGATCCTTATCGCCATCAGCCTTTCCACCTTTATCACCATATATATGGAAGGCCGTTCGAAAAAAGCTTTTGAAGCCTTGAACCGGATGAAGGAGAATATCGCCATCAAGACCATCCGCGAGGGAGGGATTACCCTGATCCCCCAGAAGGACCTGGTGGTGGGGGACATTATCCTGGTAGAAACAGGAGACAAGATACCTGTGGATGCCAGGCTCCTTTCCAGCAATGACCTCCAGGCAGATGAAAGCGCCCTGACAGGGGAAAGCCTGGCAGTGAACAAGAATGCGGAGCGGGTATTCCATGATGCCGGAATCCCTCTTGCAGAGCGCTTCAACATGATATATGGCGGAACATATATCACGGGAGGAAGCGGCCGGGCCGTTGTCACTCAGGTAGGGGATGCCACGGAGTTCGGGAAGATTGCAGACGAGCTGAGACGTCAGGATAAGACCACGACTCCTCTTCAGGAGAAGCTGGGCAGACTGGGGAAGATCATCAGCATTCTTGGGATAAGCCTGGCAGCCTTCATCTTCCTGATCCAGCTCATCAAGCTGGGACTGGCGGATGCCATTTCCTTTGATACAGTAGCTGAAACCTTCATCAGCAGCATCGTCCTGATTGTAGCAGCTGTTCCGGAAGGCCTGCCTACCATTGTAGCGGCCTCCCTGGCAATCAATATCATTAAGATGGCCCGGGAAAAAGCCCTGGTGAAAAACCTCATTGCCTCGGAAACTGTCGGTGCCATCAATGTGATCTGCTCAGACAAGACGGGAACCCTGACGGAAAACAAGATGACCGTGGTGAAAGTCTGGGATCGGGGACACTTTGCCGGCCCGGAGGAGATTTCCTCCCCGGCCCTTCTCACCAATTTCGCTGTAAACAGCACAGCCCATCTGGAACGGACCGGAGACCATGGGGTAAGCTTTGTAGGAAGCCCCACAGAGTGCGCCTTGCTTGTGGTTTATGACCGCAAGGATCCAGAGGGCTATGCAGCCCGGCGGAAGGAAGCGGATGTTGTTTTTTTCTATCCCTTCTCTTCTGAAGAAAAGTCCATGACCACCATCCTCCGGGAATATGATAAGACCACAGCCTATACCAAAGGCAGTACGGAAAAGATCCTCTCCTTTTGTACAAAGGCCCAGGTGGGAGACAAGGTAGTGGATCTGGCCGAGGTCCTGGCAGAAATCGAAGAGCAGGTCCACTATTTCGAAAACCAGGCTATGCGCCTGATTGGCTGTGCCCATCGGGACCTGCTGGAGATTTATGATTTCCAGGAAGATCGCAGAGCGATTGAAGCAGAGATGGTCTTTGATGGCTTTGTGGTGATTAAGGACCCGATCCGCCGGGAGGTTTACGGGGCCATCACCAGCGCCAGGAGCGCTGGGGTGGGGATCAAGATGCTCACAGGGGACAATATCATCACAGCGAAGGCCATTGCTGCAGAGCTGGGCATTATCGATAAGAACAGCCTGGTCCTCAAGGCCTCCTCCGTAGAAGCCATGTCCGACAAAGAACTGGAAGAGAAAATCGATCAGATCAAGGTTATTGCCCGGAGCACCCCTCTTGTGAAGCTGCGCATTGTGAACATGCTGAAAAAAAGAGGCAATGTCGTTGCGGTAACCGGGGATGGGATCAACGATGCCCCGGCTATCAAGAGCGCCGATGTTGGAATCGCCATGGGCATTACAGGTACTGAGGTCTCTAAAGAGGCCAGTGACATCGTCCTTCTGGATGATTCCTTTGCCACGATCATCAAGGCCATTCAGTGGGGACGGGGGATATATGAGAATTTCCAGCGCTTTATCCAGTTCCAGCTTACTGTGAATATCGCCAGTGTCGTAGTTATTGTCACCACCATCCTCATTGGCATGGAATCTCCCTTTAATGCCATCCAGATCCTCTGGATCAACCTGATCATGGATGGTCCTCCGGCCCTGACCCTGGGCCTGGAGCCCATCCGGGAAGATCTTCTGAAACGCCGCCCGACCCCCCGGGATGCCAGCATTGTCACTGGGACCATGCTTGGGAACATTGTGGTGAACGGGCTCTTCATGTCAGCGGTGATCCTCCTCCAGGAAATCACCAACTTCCTTGGGGCCACAGAGGCCAATGCAGGGTCGGTGGTCTTCACCCTTTTCGTGCTCTTCCAGCTTTTCAATGCTTTCAATGCCAGGGAGCTGGGCAGCCATTCCATTATCAGAAACCTCCGGAACAATAAAATGATGATCGGCGTCTTTGCAGGAACCTTCCTTCTTCAGCTCCTGATCACACAGGTAGGCGGAGAAGCCTTCCGTACAGCACCTCTTGATTTCATCATGTGGCTGAAGGTCATTGCCACAGCGAGCAGCGTCATCCTTCTCGGAGAGGGGCTGAAATTATTCCGTCGCATCAGGGAGCAGAGGTATCGAAAAAAAGCATAAGGAAAAGGCCGGGGTGAAACCCGGTTTTTTTTCTTCGCCCCAGGTGATAGAATATGGGGTAGGTTCAAGAGAAAGGAAGAGCTGCTTTGAAATATTCCATTGAAGTCTGGGGCTGCCAGATGAATGAGCATGATGCCGAGGCCCTGGGGGGCATTCTTGAAAACATGGGCTTCCTTCCCGGGACAGCGGAAGAGGCGGACCTGATCCTCCTGCATACCTGCTGCATCCGGGCCAAGGCAGAAGACAAGGTGATGGGGAGGATCGGGGTGCTGGCTAAGGAGAAACGCCGGGGCCGGGACCGGATCATAGCGGTAGGAGGCTGTATGACCCAGCAGGAGGATGTGGCAGAGTCTGTCCGGAAGCGCTTTCCTGAAGTGGACATCATCTTCGGCACCCATAACCTCCACGACTTCGGCAGCCTCCTGGCGGCAGTTCTGGGAAACAGGACGCCTGTTTCCGCCGTCTCCTCAGGGGAAGGGATGGTCATCCGGGAACAGGAGCCCATGCGCCGGGCAGACCCCTATAAGGCCTATGTGAATATCATTTATGGCTGCAACAACTTCTGCGCATACTGCATCGTCCCCTACGTACGGGGGCGGGAGCGGAGCCGCCGGCCCGAGGAAATCCTCCGGGAAGTCCGTGGGCTCCTGGATCAGGGATACAAGGAAATCACCCTCTTGGGGCAGAATGTGAATTCCTACGGGAAGGACCTGAAAGATGGAACGGATTTTGCAGGACTGCTGAAGCTTCTGGATCCTCTGGGAGATTACCGTCTGCGCTTTATGTCTCCCCACCCCAGGGATTTCAGCCGCCAGCTGGCAGATGTGATCCGGGAGAGCCGCAACGTCTGCCATCAGTTCCACCTCCCTCTCCAGTCAGGGAGTTCCAGGATTATCGGGAAGATGAACAGGGGTTACAGCAAGGAGCACTATCTGGACCTGATAGCCTACATCCGGGAGACGATGCCGGAGGCCGCTGTTTCCACGGATATCATCGTCGGCTTCCCCGGGGAGACGGAGGAGGATTTCCAGGACACCCTGGATGTGGTAAGGCAGGTAGGTTATGACTTGGCCTTTATGTTCCAGTATTCCCCAAGGGAAGGGACAAAGGCAGCGGAAATGGCTGAGCAGATTCCGGAAGAGGTAAAAAAGGAGCGCTTTGCACGGCTGCTGGCCCTTCAGAATGAGAACAGCCGATTGCGCAATGTGGAGATGGTGGATAAGGAATATGAGGTTCTGGTGGAGGCTGTAGGAGAGGCCGGAGCCCTTCTTGGCCGGACCCGGGGGAACAAGGTGATTTCCTTCAAAGGAGCACCTGAACTGGTGGGTACCCTTGTACAGGTCCGGGTTACCGCAGGGAACACCTGGTCCCTGCGTGGAGAGGCCTGTCAGGTGGCAGGACGGTAGGAGGCAATAATGGGACTGACCCCCATGATGCAGCAATATCTGGAAATCAAGGAACAAGTCCCAGGGGCGATTCTCTTTTACCGCCTGGGGGATTTCTATGAGATGTTTATGGAGGATGCGAAAATAGCCTCTGAAATCCTGGAAATCGCCCTTACGGGCCGGGATGGAGGGCTTGAGGAGCGGATCCCCATGTGTGGGGTCCCTTATCATGCAGCAGGAGGATATATCAGCAAGCTCACCGCACGGGGCTTTAAGGTGGCAATCTGCGAGCAGATGGAAGATCCCCGGCTGACTAAGGGTCTGGTGAAGAGAGGCGTGACTCGGATCATCACGCCAGGCACAGTCTTGGAAGAAGGAAGCCTTCAGGAGAAGGAGAATTGCTTCCTGGCAGCGCTGTGGCAGGGAGCCTCAGCAGTGAGCCTTGCTGTGGCTGATCTCAGCACAGGGCAGTGCCAGGCAGCCTCCTTTCCCGGGTTGGAAGAGGCCCTGGAGGAATGCCTGCGGCTGGAAGTCCGGGAACTTGTGGTGGCAGAGGAAGGGCTGGAAGAAGCGGGAAAGGCCAAGGGGCTTTATGTGACCTTGGGCAATCCCGGGGAAGCATCTGTAGAAGAGGCAGAAGCCTCCATCCTCAAGGCTCCGGGAGGGATTCCGTATTACCATGCCATTGTGGAGGGCGTCCGGCTGCTGTTCTCTTATCTGCGCCATACCCAGAAAGAGGGGCTCAGAGAGCTGCCCCAGGTTTCCGTCTATCATCCCCAAGGCTATATGGTCCTGGATGCCTGGACCCGGAGGAATCTGGAAATCAGCAGGAATCTCCGCCATGGAGGGCGGGAGAACACGCTTCTGTGGGTTCTGGATCATACCCGTACCGCTGCAGGGGGACGGCTGCTGAAGCAATGGCTGCATCAGCCCTTGCTGGACCTGGAGGAAATCCAGCGCCGCCAGGATCTGGTAGAGGCCCTTGTGAAAGAGGGGTCTCTTCTGGAGGGGATCCGCAGCCATCTCAAAGGAGTCTATGATCTGGAACGGATCCTTGGGCGCTTTGCAGGAGGCAGCGGCAATCCCAGGGATGCCCTGGCTTTGCAGGCCACCTTAGAGAAGCTCATGTCTCTGGGGGCCTATCTGTCAGAAAGGGGAGGCCTTTTTGCCTCCTTTTCAGCCTCTTTCCAGGGACAGGAAGGGCTTTTGGAGCTTCTTGCCAGGAGCATCCGGGAGGATGCGCCCCTACACCTGCGGGAGGGGGGGATCATCCAAGAGGGCTACGACCCGGAGGTTGATGAATACAGGCATCTGGCCACAGAGGGAAGAAACCTGCTTGCGGAACTGGAAGCCCGGGAGCGGGAGCGCCTTGGTATCCGTACCTTGAAGGTGGGATATAATAAGGTGTTCGGCTATTACCTGGAAATCAGCAAGGGACAGAGCCATCTGGCTCCGGAGGAGTATGTGCGGAAGCAGACGCTGGCCGGTGCGGAACGCTATGTGAATCAGGAACTGAAAGATCTGGAGTATCGCCTCCTTCATGCAAGCGAGCGCCTGTACACATTGGAGCACCGCCTCTTTAATCAGATCCGGGAAAGGATCCTGGCAGAACGGAGCAAATTGCTGGAAATGGCGGGAGAAGCAGCCCGGCTGGATGTCCTTGCTTCCTTTGGCGCTGCAGCCCTCCGTAATCATTATGTCCGCCCTTTCCTCACCGAGGGCAGGGATTATTCCCTTCGGGAGGGCAGGCATCCTGTGGTGGAACGCCTGCTTCAGGAAGAGGAATATATTCCGAACGACTTCCTCCTGGAAGAGCGGAATCTTGCTGTGATTACAGGGCCCAATATGGCAGGGAAATCTACCTTTATCCGGATGCTTGCACTTCTGGCTATCATGGCCCAGTGCGGCAGTTTCGTACCAGCAGAATCCCTGACCCTGGGCCTGGCAGACCGGGTCTTTGCCCGGGTAGGGGCCAGTGATGATCTGGGTAGCGGACTGAGCACATTCATGGTAGAAATGAATGAAGTCGCTACGATTCTCCGGGAAGCCAGCCCCCGGAGCATCATCGTCCTGGACGAGGTTGGCAGAGGGACCAGCACCCTGGATGGGCTATCCATCGCCTGGGCTCTCAGCGAATACCTTTCCCAGCGGATCGGGGCCAGAGCCGCATTTGCCACTCATTACCATGAGCTCATCGCGCTGGAAGAGGAAGATCCTCAGATTTTCAATCTTTCCATGGCGGTACAGGAATATCCTGAAAGGGTCGTATTTCTGAGAAAGGTGGTCCCAGGGGGAGCGGACAAAAGCTACGGCATCCATGTGGCGGAAATGGCCGGACTGCCCAGAGAGCTTCTCCACCGTGCGGAGGAGCAGATGGCTTTTCTGGAAGCTGGGAATCAGGAGGCAACCATGACTCCCAGGCAGCTTTCCCTGCCCTTTGTGGAGACCTCTAACCCCCTGAAGGAGGCCCTTTCGGAAGTGAACCCGAATCAGCTGACGCCCCTTGAGGCCCTGACCCTCCTGTACAGGCTGAAGAAGCTTGCTGAGTAATAGGCGCTTATGCCTGGAAAGGAAATACACATGGAAAGCCGCATCAGGATTCTGGATGAGCATACCATTAATCAGATTGCCGCAGGGGAAGTGATTGAAGATCCTTCCTCTGTGGTGAAGGAACTCATCGAAAACAGTCTGGATGCCGGGGCCTCCCGGATTACGATCCAGATCCGGGGAGGCGGTCTGGAAGGGATTACGGTAACAGATAACGGCCGGGGCATTCCCGGAGATCAGGTTCCAGCGGCCTTCACCCGTTATGGCACAAGCAAACTGGAGACCATTGAAGACCTGTATCGCCTGGACACCATGGGCTTTCGGGGAGAGGCTCTGGCCAGCATCGCTGCTGTGTCCCGGGTCACCCTGAAGACCCGCAGGCCTGAGGATGAAGTGGGGACAGCCTATGTGGTGGAGGGGGGGGCTTTTATAGAATCCCGCCCTGAGGCCCTGCGTCCGGGAACCACGGTTCTTGTAGAAAAGCTGTTCTTCAATGCTCCTGTCCGGCAGAAATTCCTCCGGGGGGCCTACCGGGAGACCCGGGGCATTACAGAAATGGCAGAGCGGATCATGCTTTCAAGACCTGATGTGAGGATGGAGCTTATTGCCGATGGCAGGCTCCTCTTCCAGACCCGGGGGGATGGAAATCTCCGGGAGATGGCTGCGGCTCTTCTGGGCGGGGGTGCAGGGGGAGAGCTGCTTGAGGTATTTCTGGAAGAAGGGGGGCTGCTCCTGAAGGGGCTGGCCGGCCGGCACACCCTCTACCGGGGGAGCCGGGATTTCCTCCTCCTGTATATCAATGGACGCTTTGTGAAAAGCCGCAGCCTCAGCCGTGCTGTGGAAGAGGCCTACAGAAACCGGCTGCCCCTGGGCCATTATCCGGTGGGCATCCTTTATCTGGAGATCCCAAGCTGGCTGCTAGAGGTCAATATCCATCCCCGGAAGCTTGAAGTGCGCATTGATGGGGAAGAAGCCATCCGGGAACTCCTTCGCAAAGGTGTTTCACAGGCTTTAGAAGAGAAGAGGGAAGAGGCAGTCTGGGATTCCTGGAAGGAGCCTGCCCCCTTCCTGAGAGAGGAGCAGGGAACGCTGGATGCAGAAGAGAGATCCTGGGAAGGATCCCAGCTTTCTGTCTCAGAAGAAGATCCCCATCAGGGTAATATCTTCTATCCCCTCCGTGTTCTGGGGGTGGTGGAGAACACATATATCCTGGCCATGGTGGGAGCGGTCCTCCATCTTTTCGATCAGCATGCCGTCCATGAGCGGATCA
>CAYMDI010000063.1:0-7844 GCA_964389165.1 uncultured Eubacteriales bacterium
CCCGGATGAAGCTCCCTGTGAATGTGGTAGGGGTCATCGCCGCCTGCGAGAACAGTATCTCCGGCTCCAGCTACCGCCCTAATGACATCCTCCGCTCCCGGAGCGGGAAGACCATCTTCATTGCCAATACCGATGCGGAAGGCCGCCTGACCCTGCTGGATGCTTTAGACTATATCATCCGGGAGAAGAAGGTGGACCGGGTCCTGGATATCGCTACCCTCACCGGAGCTGCTGAGGTAGCCCTGGGGCAGAAGATCGCCGCAGCCATTACAAACAATGAGCCCTTCCTGGAGGAAGTGAAGGCTGCCAGCCGGGAAACTGGGGAGCGGATCTGGGAACTGCCCCATGATCCGGATTTCCTGAAGCTCCTGGAATCCCCCTATGCGGATCTCAGCAACTCCGGGGGGCGCTATGGAGGCACCATTACAGCCGGCCTCTTCCTGGGCTCTGTGGTGGGACAGGTCCCCTGGGTCCATCTGGATATCGCCGGACCTTCCTGGAGCGAGAAAAGCCAGGGCTACTTCAGCAAAGGGGGCACGGGCTTCGGCACCCGGCTCCTGTACCGCCTTCTGAAGAACAGCGTACAATAACAGACAAAGAGAGAGGAGCATGCCGCTCCTCTCTCTTTTTGTTTCCGCATCCCGGTCTTCTCCCACCCCTATTTCCGGTAGTTGGGAGCCTCCTTGGTAATCTGTACATCATGGGGATGATTTTCCGCCAGGCCGTTTCCTGTAATCCGGATGAAACGCCCCTCCTCCTGGAGGGTTGGGATATCCTTGGCCCCACAGTAGCCCATCCCGGCCCGGAGGCCTCCCATGAGCTGGAAGATGGTCTCGCCTGCATCCCCCTTGAAGGGCACCCGGCCTTCGATGCCTTCCGGCACCAGCTTGCTGGCATCCTCCTGGAAGTAGCGGTCCTTGCTCCCTTCCTTCATAGCGGCCAGGGAGCCCATGCCTCTGTAGACCTTGTAGCTCCGGCCCTGGTAGATCTCCGTCTCTCCGGGGCTTTCCTTGGTTCCAGCCAGGAGGCTTCCCAGCATCACCGTATCCGCCCCGGCAGCAATGGCCTTGGTGAGATCCCCCGAGAACTTCACCCCGCCATCCCCGATCACCGGAATGCCATGCTTCCTGGCAGCCATAGCACAGTCCCGGATGGCGGTGATCTGAGGTACCCCGATGCCGGCAATGACCCGGGTTGTGCAGATAGAGCCGGGACCGATCCCCACCTTGATGCAGTCCGCCCCAGCCTTAATCAGGGCTTCCGCCGCTTCCGCCGTAGCGATGTTCCCGGCAATCACAGGGAGGTCCGGATAGGCGGTCTTCACCTCCCGGACCAGGTCCAGAACCCCCTGGGAATGGCCATGAGCAGTGTCGATGACTACCACATCCGCCCCGGCCCGGACCAGAGCTTCCAGGCGTTCCATGGTGTCTGACCCGATGCCCAAGGCGGCAGCGCAGAGGAGCCTTCCCCGCTCATCCTTAGCCGCCATGGGAAACTGCAGGGTTTTTTCAATATCCTTGATGGTGATCAGCCCCGCCAGCTTCCCCTTCCTGTCTAAAAGGGGGAGCTTCTCAATCTTATGGACCCGCAGGATGGCTTTGGCCTCCTCCAGGGTAGTCCCCACCGGAGCAGTAATCAGGGGAGCCTTCGTCATTACGTCCCCGATGGGCAGAGTGAAGTCGCTGACAAAGCGCAGGTCCCTGTTGGTCAGGATCCCTTTCAGGTCACCCTCCACTGTCACTGTGATCCCGGAGATGCGGTAGCGCTTCATGAGCTCCATGGCTTCCTGGATGGTGTTCTCCGGAGCCAGGGAGACGGGATCGATGATGATGCCGTTCTCCGAACGCTTCACCCGATCCACCTCCATAGCCTGGCGGGTGATGGGCATGTTCTTATGGATCACCCCGATGCCGCCATGACGGGCCATGGCGATGGCCATATCCGATTCCGTCACCGTATCCATCCCGGCGCTGATCAGGGGGATGTTCAGCATAACCTTCCCGGCCAGACGGGTCCGCAGGCTCACATCCTTGGGCAGCACGGCAGAGTACCCAGGGAGCAGAAGCACGTCGTCAAAAGTTAGTCCTGTGGTGAGATTTTCAAGGCGGTTCATCGCTTCCTCCTGAATGTTTTTCGTTCCATTATACCCTGTCCCTCCATATTTGTCAGTAAGAAAATGGAAGCCTGAGGCTTCCATTTTCATTCCCTTTAGAAGGGCACATCATCATCATCGATTTCTCCGAAGACATCAGCCACAGCATTGCTGGCTGGGGCAGCCCCTTCGCTTCTGTCTCCCCTGTCCAGGAAGACCACCCGGCTGGCCGCCACTTCCGTGGTGTAGACCTTCTGCCCTTCCTTGTTCTCATATGAACCAGTGCGGATACTGCCATCCACCAGGACCAGACGGCCCTTCTTCAGGATATTGGCCACGTTCTCCGCAGTCTTATCCCAGCAGCTGCATTTGATGAAATCCGCGCTATCTCCGCCGTCCTTGTCTTTCCCGAAGCCCCGGTCCACAGCGATTGTGAAGTTGGCCACCGCTTTTCCTGTAGTGGTGTAGCGCAGTTCAGGATCCCGGACAAGCCGCCCTACCAATGTTACTTTGTTGTACATTTCTGCCTCCTTATTCCTCTGGTGCTTCTACGATCTTTTTCACCCTTTTGCTGAAATCCTCCCGGGAGAGCATGATGCTCCGGCCGCAGCCGGCACACTGGATCCGGAAGTCCGCTCCCACCCGGAGGATCTTCCAGGTAACGCTGCCGCAGGGATGGGGCTTTTTCATCATCACCGTCATGCCTTCCCGATACATTGCTCTCACCTCCCTCTCATTCTACCTTATCTCCCTGGATTATTCCATACCGGATTTCCGGGCCAGGCAGATCCTGCAGGGCCGGAAGCCCTGGCTCCTGTATTCTCCCCGAGTTCCGGACCTGCAGGAGCCCCTGGAGACATAGGGACAGTCCCTGTACAGGTGATAGACCCTGTCATATTCCCGCCTGTCCAGGCCTTCATCCACCACATAGACCACTCCTCTGCCCCCTTCTTCAGATGTCTCTTCCCCATCCTCCAGAAAGGCGAAGGCATCCTCCAGAAGCTCCCGGCCATAGCGGGCGCTCCGGAGGAAGACAGCTCCCATGGAAAAGGGGTAGGAGGCCTGATAGGAGAAGGCCCGGCCTCCAAGGGTCCTGCACTCCAGCTGGAGGCTCTTGTAGAGGAGGAGGTTCCTGATCCGGAACTGGCTGGCCACTGACCCGGACTGGCCTGAATCCAGGCCATGGCGGAAGTCCTCTTCTGCATCCTCCAGCTTGACCCTGGCGGAAGGGCTCTCCTCATGATCCCCCAGGATATCCTCATAAAGCCCCTTCTCTCTGTACCAGCCATAAGCGCTCCGGCGCAGGGCCCCCGCCCCGGCATCCCAGACTACGTAGGATCTGTAGCCAGCGAGACAGGCCAGGAGCAGGCCGGTCAGGGCCAGGAAGACCAGAGGCATGACCAGGACTGCCTCCAGAAGAGCGCTGCCCCGCTTGTTCCTACAGGCCATAGGGACTGGCAGGAGGCCCGTTATATATCTGGGATTCCACCCCTCCCACCAGATGGTTGTACCAGCCTGTAAGGACATTGCGGAAAGCAAAGCCCAGGGCTACCATGACCACAATGATGATCACCACTTCAATCGTCTCAATCCCCCGCTCCTCCAGGAGGAGCGCCCGGATCCTTACCAAAAGCCGCCTTTTCTTTCCTCCAATCATTTCCGACTCCTTTCTCATCCCCCAAGGGACAGGATGCTGGGAACCAGCACCAGGATGATGACGCTGATAAAGATCAGCATCATAGGCAGGGCCATTTTGGCAGAGCCTTCCTCCGCCATGCGCCGCACCGTTTCCTTCTTCATCTTCCAGGCTTCCTGCCCCAGCTGGTCCAGATAGCCCAGATCCTCTCCTCCCAGCTCCCACTGGCGCAGGAGGAAGTCCATCAGGCGCATCAGCTCCCGCTGCCCGGAGCGCCGGATTCCCTCCCCAAGGGCCTCCTGCCGGGATTCTCCCCGGCGGATCCGCCCCAGGCTCCTTTCCAGAGACCCCAGATGCTTCCCCCCCTGAAAGTCCAGGAAGCTCTCTTCCAGGGCATGATCCAGGGTCAGCCCTCCCCGGAGGTTCATCTTCAGCCGGGAGAGGAAGAGGGGATAGCGCCGGCGGAACTCCCCCTCCCATTTCCGCATCAGGGCCTTCCGCCGCCCATAGGGGCGCCAGCGCAGCCAGACCAGCAGGCAGAATGTGAGAAGAATCCAGGCCGGATCCAGGAAGAGGTTCAGCGGGAGGAGGAAGATTGCGGGAAAGAGGGTTTCCAACACCTCCCTTGGATAATCCCCTCCCTCCTCCGGGTAGCGCCGCAGGAGGCGGCGTTCCTGAGGCAGGAGGGGGAAGCGGAGAGGAAGAAGCCTCCCTGCAGGCAGGAGCTTTTTCCGGAGAGCATGGAGAGCCGCCAGAAGGGCTCCCAGGAGAAACAGCTGTTCCATCACTCCCAGTCCACCTCGCAGAAGCGCTGGCTGAGGAGGAGGGCCCCAGCCACCAGGCCTCCCGCCACAAGGAAAGCCAGAATCCCGGGGAGGGTCCCTGTAAGGAAGGTGATCAGCTTGGGGTAGAGAAGCTTCAGGCCCAAAAGCAGGGCCAGGGGGATGATCCGCAGGATCTTCACCTCCATCTGCTGCCGGGCCAGAAGGGTCCCGATCTCCACCTCAGTCTCCAGCTGCTCCCGGAGGATGCTTCCTGTCTCCCGGAGGATCTCCCCGAAGGAGCCCCCGCCCTCCCGGGCCAGCTTCAGGAGATGGGAGAAATCCCGCAAGGCCGGCATGGCCAACTCCTCTGAAAGAAGGCGGAAGCCCCTGTCCGGAGGGATGCCCAGCCTGTTGAAATACAGGGCCTTCTCCAGAGCCGGTGCCAGGCAGCCCTCTCCTCCATAGAGAGAGGAAAGGCTCCTGGCGCTGCCCTCCAGGGCATGCTCCATGGACTTTCCGCTGCTCAGCTGGCTGGCCAGGAGGAGGAGGAAATCCAGAAACTCCTGATTCAGGGCCCCCAGCCTGACCCGTTCCCGGCTCCGCCTGAAGGCAGGCAGGAAGAGGAGGCTGGCCAGCCCGGCCAGGAGGGCCATAGGAAGGCTGCCTGTAAGAAGGAGGAAATATCCCCCCAGAAGGAGATAGGCGGCTCCCAAAAGCAGGAGGGGATCCCCCTTTCTCCGGAACAAGCCCCTGAGTCCCCCTCCCTTCATACTTTTGACCATCCCTTACCCTCCTTCCTGCCAGGGCTTCCCACAGGTACCAGCTCACCCTGGCTGTCCCGAAGCATCAGAGGCCGCAGGCCCAGCCCCTGGCCCTCCTTTTCCACCTCCCAGATCCCCTGTAGGAGGCGCCTTCCCCCTTCCCTGCTGAGATGGACCACCAGATCCAGGGCCGAGCGGATCAGGCGCCGGGCCACTGCGCTCTGGAAGACCCCTCCGGAAAGGAGCATAGCCTCCAGGCGCAGGAGCATGTCCCCAGCACTGTTTGCATGGCCAGTAGAGAGGCTTCCCTCATGTCCTGTATTCATGGCTGTCAGCATATCTGCCGCCTCCCCTCCCCGGACCTCCCCGACAATGATGCGGTCCGGGCGCATGCGCAGGGCTGCCCGGATCAGGTCCCCCAGGGAGACCGCCCCTCCTCCCTCCAGATTTCCCCCCCGGGCTTCCAGACGGACCAGATTGGGGATATTGGGGATGGAAAGCTCTGCAGAGTCTTCGATGGTGATGATCCGCTCCTCTTTGGGGATGAAGCCGGCCAGGAGATTGAGGAAGGTTGTTTTTCCCGAACTGGTCCCGCCGCTGATGAAGATATTCCAGCGGGAAGCCACCAGGCTGGCCAGGAGATCTGCTGCCGCCTTATTCAGAGTCCCCAGGCGGATCAGATCCCCCATTTCCAGAAAATCCCCCCGGAATTTCCGGATGGTCACCACAGGGCCCTCCGGAGCCACTGGCGGAAGGACCACACTGACCCGGGAGCCCTGTGGCAGGCGCACATCTGCAATAGGCCTGGAGCGGTTGACAATGCGGTCCATCCGCCCCACCATGCTCTGAATGATGTTCTCCAGCCCCTCCGCGCTTTCAAAAGCTCGGACTTCCCGGACCAGCTGCCCCTGCCGTTCTGTAAAGATAGAACCCGGCCCGTTGATCATGATCTCCGTCACCTCCGGGTCCTCCAGTAAATCGGAGATCACATCATAGCGGCAGAGGCTCTGGAAGATCCGCCGGATCACTCCCTGGCGCTCCGCCAGGCTCAGCTCCCCCGCCTCCCTGTCCTTCAGAACCTCCTCCACAATCCTGCTGCGGATTTCCTCCTCCGGGAGGGCCGCCTGTCCCTTCAGTTCCAGGAGAACCTTTCCTTTAATCCTCTTTTCCACCATAGCACCTCCCTTCTATCCTCCCCTCCGGGACTCCGGAGGATCTCTTCCGGAAGCCCCAGGGCCTCCCTGCAGGCCCGGTCCCCCCGGCTCTCCGCCCCCTGGGCCCCCCATAGGCTGGGCAGACGGCCAAGATAGGGCAGGGCTGCAAGGAGAAGGGGCGGGATATCCAGGATCAGAAAGTCCCAGCCCAGTTTCAGAAGGGCTTTCTGTAAACCAGGGAGATCTCCTTCTTCCAGGGAGAGGAGATCCCGGATGCTGCAGCCACCCCCCAGAACCAGGCCTTCCCCAGCCAGCAGATCTCCAGGGAGCGCCTTCCAGTCCTCCCTGTAGCACAGGGCCCGGAGGAGGTTCCCGGGAAGGGGAGGATCGGCATAGAGCTGGAGAGAGAGGATCAAAGGCCTCCTCCCCAGCTCCCTGGCCCCCTGGGCCAGGAGCAGGGGAAAGGCCGGGCTTCCCTTGGTTCCGGGGAAGATCCCCATACAGGCCGGGGAGGAGCTTTTTCCGTCCCCTCCGGAAACCCCCAGCCCCAAGGCTTCCAGAACCTCCTGGGTCAGGCGTTCCCGCTTCTGAAAGAGGAAGATTCCCTGGCCCTCCGCCTGCTTGGTGAAGAAGACTCCCTGCGCCTCCCCCGGAGGGAGGGCTGTGCCCTCAGGGCAGAGGAGATAATCCCCTGTAAAGCCCCGGACCTCTTCCAGAAAATGGAAGATGCACCCGGAAGGCGCCCCCCGGACCAGTTCCTGGAAGAAACGCTCCAGTTCCCTGGAATCTCCGGGATAAAGCCCTGCCTGAATCAATGCGCATCACCTCTGACTGGGTTTTCTGTTTCATCCCGAGGATATCCCAGGGCATACGGAGGTTTTACATTCCATTGCGAAGGACAGAGGAAAGGAGGAATCAGAATGCAGCACACCATCTATTACCTTGGGAGCCAGCGGCTCCGGACGCTGGCGGAAGAGGCTGTCGCCCTCCTTGGGGGAAGGCTCCGGCCCTTTGGGGAATTCCCGGGGGGAGAAGGCTCCCTGGTCCTATATGGTCTCGACAGGCCCCTGCCCCAGGGCCTCTGTCTGCCCGGGAATCTCCTCCTCCTCCAGGGGGAGGAGGCTTCTCCCCTGGTCCTGGGGGCCAGGCTTCACAGCAGCCTTATGGGGATAGAGACAGGAGGGTACCAGAAGACCTTCCCCCTCTATCTCCCTGTTCTGCCTCCCAGGAAATCCCTCTTCCTCAGAAAGCACTGCCGGGAAAAGGGGCCCTGGCACCGGGGAGAGGCGCTCCTTCTCTTTCCCGGCCTCCCCTCCCTCCTGTGGCTCCACAGGCATCGGCGGGAGCTTCCCGGCGCCAGGATCTTCTGCCTCTTCTTCAGGGCCAGGGAAAAAAAGGAACTCCAGGGGCAATACCCTGAAGTTCCACTGCGATTCC
>CAYMDI010000064.1:0-7833 GCA_964389165.1 uncultured Eubacteriales bacterium
GCCTGGCTTCTCTTTTCCGGAAATCAGCTTTGGTTCAGGTTTTTTCCGGGGCTGCTGGGGGCGGCGCTGGCCGCTTCTGCTGTTTTTCCCGGAAGCCGGCTCCTTCTCAGGCGCTTTGGATGCTGCTGGCTTGGCCTGGGCCCTTGCAGATTCATTCCGGGATGCCCCTGCAGGCTGGCTGTCCTTCCTAGGACGGGGACTGCCGGTCTTCTTTTTGGGGGAGCTGAGCAAGCCGCTGAGCTTCTCCTTCAGGACCTTGTCCTGTATTGGTTTTTGCTGGTCTTCTTTGTTATTCATGATTTTGCACTATACAGCCTGCATCAAATAGGCTGTCTCCTAACTCTGATATTTTTTTAAGCAGGCTGAGCCTGTTGATTTTAACTTTTTCATCTTCGGCCATGACCATGACCTCCTGAAAGAATTCCTGCAGAGGCTCTTCCAGGTTCTCCAAAAGGCGCATGGCCAGGAGATAATCCTCCGATTCAAGGGCCTCCTTCTGCTTGCCTTCAGCAGCCAGATAGGCCTCCCACAGCCTGCGTTCCGCGTCTTCATCAAAGAGCTCATTGCTTACAGCTGCGTATTCGCAAGGATTCTTCCTCAAGATGTTTCCAGTTCTCACAAGAAGCGAGACAATAGCAGGAAATGCCGGGTCTGATGCCATCGCTTTAAGGGCTTTGGCCTTCTCCCAAAGGCTGAGGATATCTATGAAGGGCAGGGAAAGAATGCTGTCAATCAGGTCAAAACGCAGTCCTTCCCGCTCCAGCATGGTGCGGAAGCGCCCCTTGAAGAAATCTTCCATAACCTCTGTCTTGACATCTGGCAGATGGGGGATGCCAGCCTGGGCCTTGTTCAAAAACTCATGGAGATCCATCCTCAGGCGGTTCTCCACAATTGTCCGGAGAATGCCCAGGGCCAGTCTCCGAAGCGCAAAGGGATCCTGGCTGCCGCTGGGTATAAGGCCTGCCTTGAAAATCCCTGCAATGGTATCAAACTTATCACCAAGGCTCAAAGCCATGCTTAAAGGAGATTCCGGAACAGGATCCCCAGCTGCTGTGGGGAGATAATGCTCTTCTATGCTAGCAGCGATCTCTGTTGGATATCCTTCCTCCAGAGCGTAATATTTCCCCATGACTCCCTGAAGTTCAGGGAACTCATAAACCATATGGGTCGCAAGATCCATTTTAGAAAGCCTGGCGGCCAGCCTGGCCTGTTCTGGATCTGCTCCTGTCACTGCTGCTGCCTCCAGGGTCAGCGCTGCAATGCGGTCCACCTTGGCCCCGAGGCTTCCCAGATCCTTCTGGTAGACTACCTTATCCAGTTTCTCCCGGAGGGTTAAGAGGGGGATTTTCCTGTCTTCTCTGTAGAAGAAGGCTGCATCCTCCAGACGGGCCTTCAGGACCTTTTCATTCCCTGCAGTTACAGTAGCCAGGCCATGGGAATTCCCGCAGCGGACCCCGATGAAATGGGGCAGAAGGGCTCCTTCCAGGTTGCGTACAGGGAAGTATTTCTGATGATGGACCATGGTGGTCATAATCACTTCTTCCGGGAGTTCCAGATACTCATTCCGGAAGGTCCCCATAAAAGCAGTGGGATACTCCACAAGATAAAGGACTTCCTCCAGGAGGGCATCCGGGAGGACGGCTTTGCAGCCCTGGGTCTCTTCCAGATTGCGGATGCTCTTCAGAATAGCCGCCTTACGTTCCATTGGGTCCGCCAGGACACAGGCCTTGCGCAGTTCCTCCAGATAGGCCCCGGGGCTTGAAATATCCACGGGTCCGCTGCTTAAGAAGCGGTGTCCACTGCTTGAACGTCCCGCTACGACACCTCCATAAGACAGAGGCAGGATCTCTTCATCCCATAAAGATACCAGATGGCGGATAGGGCGGATGAAGGTGACAGAGGAATCCCCCCAGGCCATAGGTTTGGGAAAATACAGGGAGGAAATGCTTTCCCTTACGATTTCCGGCAAAGCATCCGGTACGTGCAGCCCCTCTTCCCTGCGCACCGCATACACATAAGTTTCCTTCCCAAGGACCCTCTCTTCCGTTTCTTCAGGGAGGATTCCCTGGCTTCGGCAGAAGCCTTCCATCGCCTTGGTAGGGATTCCGTCCTTATATGCAGCCTTGAGGCTGGGACCCTTCGTCTCCAGGAGAAGGGAGTCTCCCTTCAGCGGCAGCCCCCTGGCAATGAGGCTCATCCGCCTGGATGTGCCATAGGCTTCAACAGACGCTGCACTGATATGCCGGCTGGCCAGCCCTTTGGCAAAATTCTCCTGCAGTTCCCGAAGGACGCTGCCCATGATTCCTGCAGGAACTTCCTCCAGGCCGATTTCCAACAGATAATCTGCCATTAGCGCACCTCCTTCTTCAGCAGGGGGAATCCCAGCTTCTCTCTGCTCTCAAGATAGCCTGCTGCGCATTTTCTGGCCATATTGCGGATTCTCCCGATATATTGGGTCCGTTCCGTCACGCTGATAGCGCCTCTGGCATCAAGGAGGTTGAATACATGAGAGGATTTCAGGACATAATCATAGGCTGGAAGGACCAGAGAGGCCTTCAGACAGTTGCCCGCCTCTTTCTCATACAGTATAAAGAGGGAAAGGAGAGTTTCTTTATCTGAAACCTCGAAATTATAGGTGGAATACTCAACCTCATTGTTCCGGAAGAGATCTCCATAGCTCACACCTTCGGTCCAGAGAATGTCGTAAACACTGTCCTTTTCCTGAACATATGCGGCGATCCGCTCCAGTCCATAGGTTATTTCCACAGTCACGGGGCGGCAGTCCAGACCGCCACACTGCTGGAAGTAGGTGAACTGGCTGATTTCCATACCATCCAGCCAGACTTCCCAGCCCAGGCCCCAGGCTCCCAAAGTCGGGGATTCCCAGTTATCTTCCACAAAGCGGATATCATGGAGGAGAGGGTCGATTCCCATCTCAATCAGGCTCCCAAGGTACAGTTCCTGGATATTATCAGGACTGGGTTTGATGATGACCTGGTACTGGTAATAGTGCTGCAGCCTGTTGGGGTTCTCTCCATAACGTCCGTCTGTCGGCCTTCTGCAAGGCTCAACATAAGCTGTGGCAAAGGGTTCTGGGCCCAGAGCTTTGAGAAAGGTATTGGGATTCATTGTCCCGGCCCCCTTCTCCAAGTCATAGGGCTGCTGTATGATACAGCCCTTCTCCCCCCAGTATCGGTTCAGTTTCATGATCATTTCCTGGAATGTCAGCATTCTATGCTCCTTTGATTACTTTATTCTTGCGTCTTATTGCCTGCCTGCCCTGCTCCTGCCTCACGGCGCTTCATCCGGAGATCGAAGAGCTCTCCGGCCGCCTGCAGGACCTGGATTTTGGCATTTGTCCGGTTCCGTACCCCAAAGGGAATCCCTTTGAGGCCTGATTCGATTCCCAGAAGGCCCAGGGCCAGGGAACCCGCATGACCGGAATCCCCTTCCAGTGAATCCACTAGCTCCACCCCTTCCAGAAAACTATGGCTTTGATGGAAAATAGCCAAGGCGCTAAGCAATGTTTCTGGTACGAAATGGGTCAGAGGCAGTTCCATCAGGGGGATTTCTCTGTAGCGTCCATAATGGAGGTGGGCATCAAAAATCTTCCACAAGGCCTCCTCACGGTTTTCTCCCTGGAGCAGCAGATAGGCCAGCCAGGAATAGAGCTGGGCTGCTTCTTTGGCTCTGTGGTCGAAATGTGTCAGATTGGACTGCAGTCCGGAAAGGCTGACAACATCCTCCAGCTCTTCATAAAACAAGGCAATGGGAAGGGTTCTGATCAGAGAGCCATTCCCGGCACTCTTCTCCTGCAGCTCCTTGTGGGCCGCCTTGGCTCCTGTAGGAAAATCCTGGAGGAGCAGCGCCTGGCGGATTGCTTCTGCCATTGTTTTTCCGGTTTTCCGGCTTTCCAGGGCATCCCATTCCACAATCCCCGAAGCGATAGGGCCCAAGGGGCTTTCAGGATCCTGAAGGATTCCCCTGGCCACAGCCAGAGAGAGGCTTGTAGGGTCCCCGATGCCCTGCTCCGAATTTCCGGAGGCATCCCCGATTGCCAGTCCCAGGAGACCGCCCCTGATCTTATCCAGAAGGGCTGTCCGGCGATTATATGCGCTGATTTCCCGGTCCACAGCCCGGCGCAGATTCCTCTCCACAACACGCCTGGAGTCCTGAAGCATGTTCTTTGCATGGTCTTCGATTTCCTGGCTGTGAGATACAGTCAGATTCCTCAGAGGCAGGACATTGATATGCTCTTTGGCATAATGGAGGATGTCCTCCTCCTTCCCTACCCCTTTGTTTTCAATGATGAGATAACGCCCCACATGGCCAAAAGTATCCATATTCCGGATAAAGCGATACAGGATATTGTTCAGAAGGTCGTCTTCATTGATGAAATGGGTTATCCCCCCAAAGTATCCAGGCCAGTCTCTGAAATCTTCTGCTTCCAGAAGATCCGCCAGATATTCCCAGCGCACGGGAGCGCTGTTATATGCCAGGACTTCCGCCTTTATTCCCTTGGCTGAAAGGTCAGAACAGAGCTTTGTATAACCTACTACAGCCACCGCCCCTCCCAGGGAATTTCCCGTAATGAGGACCTCTCCGGGAGAATGCCCTGTCTCCTTTTCATACAGATCCAGGAATACCCGGAGCTTGCTGGCCACGACATTGAACTGTGTGGGAACAAGACCCCCTTTAGGAACGATAAGCCTGGCATCATTGTCCACCCAGTCCTGAATGCTCTTATCCGAACCGGCGATGCCGATACCAAGAATATCCTCCCTGTAATAGGCGATGGCCTCAAAACCCGTACTCTGGTCTTCCAGAAAAGCCAGATACCGGAAATTCCTATCTGCCATATCGATATATGCCTGATAGCACTGGTCCCCCATCTCCAGGATATATTCACCCTGGTTCAGGATGCTGAACTCCTCTATGGCAGAGTCTGGTTTCTGCAATGCTTTCTGAAGGACTTCCTTGCTATAGGATAGGATCAGAAGATCGCTTGCCACATTGAAATAGTCTCCATCCCATCGGGATTCAAGTTCTGCCAGCTTATCCAGAGACAGCTGCTCCAGCTGGTTATTATGCATCGTCATCTCCACCTCAGAACGTGAGTTTCTTCAAGTAATCGAAGCCTGTGAAGCGCTTTTCGATAATCCCTTCCACTTGCTTTTCCAGAAAGAAATCCAGCTTCTCCTCTTCCGCCCGTGAAAAGGAAAGGGATTTCAGCCTGCTGAAGTCGTTTGCTGAAAGGCCGCGATAGGCCTCCAGGATCTTCTCCTCCAGATAAAAGCCTTCCTTTCCGCAATCAGTGCAATAGAGATGCCCCTCGTCCAGACTGTAGTAGCCAGGTCCTTGGGTGCTGCCGCAATCCTGGCAGGCCCCGATATCCGGACTATGCCCCAGAAAATCCAAGGCCTTGATCATGAAATACCGCAGAAGCATATGAGGGTCCTTGGAAGAGGAAAGGCGGCTCAAAGACCAGAGAAACAGATCGTAGACCCGTTCCTGGGCCATGTTTTCCACCAGGACTTCCTTCAGAAATGCAGCCATAGTCATGGCTATTGACAGTTTATCTAAATCCTTACGGATTCCCGGAAAGCTGTTCTCTACCTTTCCCTGGGACAGGATATAGTAGGCCTTGCTGCGCTTCAGCTCATACTCTCCCTGTATAAAAAGATCGGTGCTGCTGCGATTATGGCTGGTCAGCTTCCGGACCCCTTTAGCAACAAATGAAAACAATCCCCGCTCTCTGGTGAAAAGCACCACGGTCCTGTCTGAATCCTTGTAATCCCTTACCAGAATGACAATACCGGACAGCCTGATGGAACGTTCTCCCTGCATCAGTCCTCCCGACGAAAGCCGAAGTTCCGCAAATCCGTCTCTTTCTTCCGCCAGCCTTCCCTGACTTTGATGAGGAGATCCAGATAGACCTTCATCCCCCACATCCGCTCCAGTTCCACCCTGGCCATCCGTCCGATGCGTTTAAGCATACTGCCCTGACGGCCGATGAGAATCCCCTTCTGGGATTTGCGTTCAACGTAGATTGAGGCATAGACACGGATCAGGTTCCCCTCTTCCTCCTCCTCGATAAGGTCTGTGACCACGGCTACGGAGTGGGGTACTTCCTCTTCTGTCAGGAAGAGGACCTTTTCCCTGATGATTTCAGATACAAGCTCTTCCTCCCGGACATTGCTTGTGGTATCCCCAGGATAATACAGAGGGCCCTCGGGCAGATACTCCATGATTCTGGCTTCCAGTTCAGGGAAGTTCTCTTCTTTTAAGGCAGATATCGGAATGATATGAGCAAAAGAATAACGCTCGCGGTAGGCAGCGATTACAGGCAGAATTTCTTCTTTGGGACGCAGATCGATTTTGTTGATTCCCAGGATTACAGGGGCCTTAACGCCCTGGAGCAGTTCCAGGATGTACTCTTCTCCCCTGCCGAAATCCTGTGTGCCATCCACCAGATAGAGGATCACATCCACATTCCTCAGGCTTTTCCGCACTGTATCCATCATGAATTCCCCCAAGGAGTTTTTAGGCTTATGAACCCCTGGGGTATCGATGAAAATCAGCTGGCGGTCAGGGCGGTTGAGGATTCCCAGAACCTCATTCCGGGTTGTCTGTGGCTTATCTGACATAATGGCGACTTTTTTGCCGATAAGATGGTTCAGCAAGGTGGACTTCCCCACATTGGGACGGCCGATGATCGCCACGAAGCCGGAGCGCAGGCTATCCATTACAGCGTGAACCCATCCGGAAGCAGTTCCCTTGCCACAAAATGGCGCTGGAATCCTTCCGGTCCGTAAAAGTCGATCTGCATATCCGGATTGCATTCAAAAAGCACCTGGCGGCAGGCGCCACAGGGGCTCTGAACCAAGGGGCTGTCCGTCACCACAGCCATTCGCCGGAGATCTCTGCGTCCTTCTCCGATTCCCCGGAATACCGCATTGCGTTCAGCGCAGACCGTCAGTCCGTAACTGGCATTCTCCACATTGACTCCTGTAAAGACGGTACCATCTGCAGCTTCTGCAGCTGCAGCCACACGGATTCCCGAATAGGGGCTATAGGCCTTATCCAGGACAGCCAGAGCCGCCTGATACAGCTTCTCCATCAGCGGGCCAGATCCAGCTTCAGAAGGATCTGCTCTTCCATTTTCCGCATAGCAGCCCGATCCTCTTCCTGCTGGTGATCATAGCCAAGGAGATGCAGGATTCCATGCACCAGGAGATAGCTCATCTCCCTCTCAAAGGAATGACCGAAATCCGCGCTTTGCTCCTGTGCCCGCTGCGGGCAGATGACGATATCTCCCAGAATGATTTCTTCTGTCTCGTTAAAAAACAGAGGCTCATCCCCCTCTCCCCCTTCTTCATCCAAGGGAAAGGAAAGGACATCCGTCACATCATCCACTTTCCGGTACCTGGCATTCAGGCTGCGGATTTCCTCCTGGGAGGCCAGGAGCACAGAGACTTCATAGTTATCCATGGTTCCCGCCTCCTTCAAGGCCGCAATCCCCACCTGCTCCAGGGTCTCATAAAGGCTCTCAGGAACCTTTACTTCATTCTGCGCATCGGAAATGATAATATCCATCTATTCTGCTCCTTCTTCAAAAGCTTTGATGATCTTTCTGACCAGGGGGTGGCGGACAACGTCCTGCCCCGTAAGCTGCACTTCTTTTATCCCAGGTATCCCCTTCAGGATTCTGAGACTATGATTCAGACCCGATGCCTCTCCCTTTCTCAGGTCATTCTGAGTGGGATCTCCGGTAACCACCACCTTGGAGCGGAAGCCGAAGCTGTTGATCAGTCTCTTGAGATCGTTTGCGAG
>CAYMDI010000065.1:0-7690 GCA_964389165.1 uncultured Eubacteriales bacterium
CTGCACCGCTTTAATCACAAAAGGGTTGCCACAAAATTCATCAATGTAGCACAAGACTTCTTTTCCAGGGAAGGCATGCAGATGGAGCTGATCCGTCTGCACGGGAACGTGGAACTGGCAGCCACAATCGGTCTGGCAGATATGATTGTGGATATTGTCTCCACGGGAACCACTCTTCGTGAGAACGGCCTCGTGGAGGTGCGGGAGATCTTTCCCGCCTCGGCCAGGCTGATTGCCAACCGGGTGAGCTACAGGGTGAAGAACAAAGAGATATATGATTTATCTCAGGCGATGAAACGTATAATCGGAAGCAGATAGGAGCAGATCATGAGACTGATTGAGTACCGGGAATGGGAAAAGGTAGAAGCTTTCCTCAAGGGAAGCCAAGAAGTGGGCAATGAGGCGCAGGAAAAAACAGTAAGAGAGATCCTTGCTGCGGTCAGAAGCCAGGGCTTTGCAGCGCTGCAGGAATATACAAAGCGCTTTGATGGGGTGGATCTGCCGGAAGAGGCTGTAGCTGTTACGGAGGAAGAGCTGGAAGAGGCTGTATCCTCTGTGGATGCTGAGGTGCTGGAAGCGATGAAGCTGGCCATCGCCAATGTGGAAGCTTACCACCGGAAGCAGCTGCTGGAAGGGTATATGGAAGAGCCGGAAGAAGGCATTCTCCTGGGGCAGCTGATCCGTCCCCTGGAGCGGGCCGGATTGTATGTGCCGGGAGGGACTGCTGCATACCCCTCTTCTGTCATTATGACAGCCGTGCCGGCTAAAGTAGCAGGGGTGAAGGAAATCATCATGATCTCCCCTCCGGACAGAAACGGACATCTCAACCCCTATACCCTGGCTGCAGCAAAACTTGCCGGAGTCCACAGGATATATAAGGCGGGAGGAGCCCAGGGGATTGCAGCCCTGGCTTATGGCGCGGGACCTGTGCCTAAGGTGGACAAGATCGTCGGCCCTGGGAATATCTTCGTGACCTTGGCCAAAAAGATGGTCTACGGCGTGGTAGATATAGACATGCTGGCAGGGCCAAGCGAGATTCTGGTCCTTGCAGACCCCAAGGCCCCTCCCCGGTATATTGCAGCAGATCTCCTCTCCCAGGGAGAGCATGACCGTCTGGCTTCTGCAATCCTGGTGACCACAGACAGGGAATATGCCCTCCGGGTCATGGAAGAGGTGGAACGCCAGATGGCTCTTCTGGACCGAGTCAATATTGCCCGGGAGTCCATGGAAAACCATGGAGCGGTGATCCTTGTGGAGGATATGCTCCAGGGGCTGGAATTTGCAAATGCCTATGGGCCGGAGCACCTTGAACTGGCTGTGGAAGACCCACAGGCTCTGCTGCCCTTTGTAAGGAATGCAGGAGCTGTTTTCATGGGGTACCATACCCCGGAACCGGTGGGAGACTACTTTGCAGGACCCAATCATGTCCTGCCCACCAATGGTACAAGCCGGTTCTATTCTCCCCTGAACACCCATACCTTCCTGAAGAAGACAAGCGTCATATCCTACTCCAGGGAAGCGATAATGAAGTATGGGGGATATATTGAAAAACTGGCTGAGGTAGAGGGCTTTGGGGCTCACCGCAATGCCATTACAGTGAGGATGAAAGATGAGTAGAAGGGCTTCCATTAACAGAAATACAAAAGAGACTGAAATCACCCTGACCCTGGATCTGGATGGAGAGGAACTGCTGAAGGGCAGGACGGAAGTGGGCTTTTTCGACCACATGCTGGATCTTCTTGCCAAACATGCCCGCTTCACCCTGGAACTTGATGTAAGGGGAGATCTCCAGGTGGATGCCCACCATACAGTAGAGGATGTGGGAATAGCCCTTGGAGAGGCCCTGCGCAAGGCCCTGGGAGACAAGGCTGGCATCGAACGTTATGGAAGTATCCTTCTCCCCATGGATGAAGTCCTGGTGATGTGTGCCCTGGACCTGGGGGGGCGCCCCTATTTCTCCTTTCAGGGGGAACTTCCTTATGAGACAATCGGCAATTTCGAAACAGAACTGGCGGAGGAGTTCTTCCGGGCCTTTGCAATGAGCGCCGGGATGAACCTGCACATCAGCATTCTCAAGGAGGGCAATACCCACCATATGATTGAAGGTTGTTTCAAGGCCCTGGCCAGATCCCTGAAGGCGGCTCTCCGGATTGATGCGGCCAATGGCATCCCTTCCACCAAGGGGGTACTCTGATGCTTGGAATCATCGACTACGGAAGGGGGAACCTTTCCAGCGTGGAATCCGCACTGAAGCATGGAGGGATTTCATCTGTTATCAGTGATGATCCGGAAGTCCTGAGGACCTGTGGGGGCCTGATCCTGCCTGGGGTCGGGGCTTTCCGGGACGGGATGGAAGATCTCCGGAAGCGTGGCCTTGTACCCTTTCTTCATGAGGCTGTTGCCAAGGATACTCCCTTGCTAGGGATCTGTCTGGGCCTTCATCTCCTTTTCGAGGTAGGGGAGGAAGATGGGGAGACCCCAGGTCTGGGCATCCTACCGGGACGGGTCGAACGCCTCACCACGTCTTTGAAAGTCCCCCATATCGGCTGGAATGATCTCAGGATAAGGAATCATGAGTCTCCTCTCTTCAAGGACATCCAGGATGGGGATCCCTTCTATTTCGTCCATAGCTACCAGGCTCATCCCGTGGATAGGGAAGTGATTCTGGCCACCTGTGATTATGGCCAGGAGGTGGTGGCTGCTGTGGGCAGCGGCAAGGTCTTCGGAGTGCAGTTCCATCCCGAGAAGAGTTCCGGGAAAGGCCTGCTGCTCCTGCAGAATTTCGGAAGGATGGTAGAATCATGAAACTGGTTCCGGCAATCGATATGCTGAATGGAGAGTGCATCCGCCTCTTTCAAGGCGACTATAACAAGGTGACTATCTATGGAGACCCCCTGGAAATCGCGCTGAAATGGCAGGCTATTGGAGCCCCCATGCTCCATCTGGTAGACCTGGACGGGGCGGAAGCTGGCAACCCAAGGAATCTGGAAGTGGTGAAGAAACTGGTTGAGGCCCTGTCCATTCCAGTTGAAATAGGGGGGGGAATCCGCTCCATGGAAACCATACGCAGCTACCTGGAAATGGGAGTTGAACGGGTGATCCTGGGCACGGCTGCTGTGGAGAATAAGGCCCTGGTGGCCTGTGCAGCTGCTGTTTATGGAGAGCGTATCGTCGTGGGTATCGATGCCCAGGGCGGCATGGTGAAAACAAAAGGCTGGCTGGAGGAATCCAAAGTCAGCGCTGTGGAACTTGCTTTCGATGTGAAGGAGCTGGGAGTCACCCGGGTCATCTATACGGATATCAGCCGGGATGGGACCCTGACAGGGCCCAATATCCAGGAAACAGCTAATCTGGCCCGGAAGACCAGACTGGGGATTACTGCTTCAGGAGGCATGTCCTCTCTGGAGGATGTGGCCAGGATCATGGAACTGGAAGCCTTAGGGGTGGATGAGGTGATTCTGGGTAAAGCCCTATATGAGAACCGCCTGGATTTCAAAGAAGCCCTTGAATTAGTGGAAAGGGAGGGGCGGAAATGCTGAAGAAACGGATCATCCCATGTCTTGATGTCCGGGACGGACGGGTCGTCAAGGGGACGAATTTTGTGGATATCAGAGATGCAGGAGATCCTGTGGAACTGGCCCGTTTCTACGATGAAGCGGGGGCAGATGAACTTGTATTTCTGGATATTACAGCTTCTCATGAGAAAAGGGACACGATGATTGAAGCGGTGCGGAAGACGGCAAAGGAGGTCTTCATCCCCCTGACTGTAGGAGGGGGGATCCGAAGCATCGAGGATATGCGGGGCATCCTCCGGGCCGGAGCAGATAAGGTCTCTCTCAATACCCCGGCCCTGAAGAATCCGGAGCTTATTACCCAGGGTGCCAGAATATTCGGTTCCCAGTGTATCGTTGTGGCAATTGATGCAAAGCGGACAGCTCCTGGCCGTTATGAGGCTTATGTCAACGGCGGACGGGTGAATACAGGAAAGGATGTCCTGGAATGGGCCAGAGAGGCAGAAGCCCTGGGGGCAGGAGAGATCCTCCTGACAAGCATGGACCGGGATGGGACCAAGGATGGCTATGAACTGGAACTGACAAGGCTGGTGAGCGATGCTGTATCCATACCAGTCATTGCCTCCGGGGGTGTAGGCACGCTGGAGCACCTGTACGAAGGACTGACGGCAGGAGGCGCCTCTGCGGCCCTTGCGGCCTCGATCTTCCACTATGGGACTTATACAGTGGCAGAAGCAAAAGAATATCTGAAAGGCAAGGGAGTGGCAATACGATGATCGATTATGAAAAACTGAAATGGGGCGCTGATGGCCTGATTCCGGCCATTGTCCAGGATAACAGGACAGAAGAGGTTCTGATGTTAGCCTATATGAACAAGGAATCCCTGGCTAAAACCATGGAGACCGGAGAGACTGTCTTCTGGTCCCGGAGCCGTAAGGCTCTCTGGCATAAGGGGGAGACAAGCGGCCATTTCCAGAAGGTTCTTGCCGCCTTTTATGATTGCGATGGAGATACCCTTCTCTTCAGGGTGGAACAGACAGGAGCTGCCTGCCATGAGGGGGATAAGAGCTGTTTCCATTATGCCCTGGAGGATCTTGGGACACCCAGGGAAGGCACTAGGACCCCATTGGGAGGAGAGGGCGGCATTGCTTTGGGAAAACGCCTGGCCATGCTGGAGCAGGTGATTGCAGATCGTTATGAGAATCGTCCCGAAGGGGCCTATACCACGTATCTCTTTGAAAAAGGCATCGATAAGATTTTAAAGAAGGTGGGAGAAGAGACAGCTGAGGTGATAATCGGAGCGAAAAACCCTGGCCCTGATGAGGTGATTTATGAGGCCAGTGATTTATTTTATCATTTACTGGTGTTATTTAAGGAGAAAGGTGTTAAAATAGACGACATAGAACAAGAGCTGGCCAAGCGCTATAAATAGGAGGGTTTGCCATGAATTTTGTAAATCGTCTCAATGAACAGATTGCTGAAATCATCAGCGGGAATGTCCGGGGTGTCCTGGGTCTTGTGATTCATGCCCTGCTTGTCCTGGTCCTCATCGGAATCCTGGGCTTTGCCGTATACTGGATCATGCAGGTGATCCTCACCTCTCTGGTCTGGCTCATCCCCTACCTGGTGGTGATCCTGGTCCTGCTGGCTGTAGCCTATTTCCTGGTCAAGGTGAAAGACCTGTATAAGTAACCCCTGCATAGCACAGAAAGAGCATCCTGGATGCTCTTTTTTATTGCACATTGGTGTGTTGACAAAGGACTTCTACCATGTTATCCTACTTTTAGCACTCAGACCATTTAAGTGCTAAGCAGAGGTGGAGCCATGGATGCAAGAAAAGAAAAGATTCTCCGTGCGATCATTAAAGAATATCTCCTGGAAGCTGAGCCTGTTAGTTCCAAGACCATTGTGAACCGCTATGGGCTGAATGTCAGTTCTGCCACAATCAGAAATGAGATGGCTGCACTGGAAGAGCTGGGATACATCAGCCAGCCTCATATTTCCAGCGGCAGAGTTCCTGCCCCATCAGGCTATCGCTACTACGTGGATCATCTGATGGAGAAAGATGAGGAGGTAGAAGACGTCCAGCTGACGGAGCTGAGTCTGGAGAACCGGCAGGATATGCAGAAGTATCTCCGGGATGTGGCAGCCCTGCTGGCCGGGGTAACCAAATATACGGTTGTGGTCACGGAGGAAAGGACTGAAGAGAATACAATCAAGCACCTGAAGCTGGTGGGGCTAATGGAAGATAAGGGGCTGCTGATCCTTGTCCTGTCCTCCAGCAAGGTCAAGGATTATGTCCTCCCTTTGCTGGAGAAGATCTCTGATGCGGACTTGCAGAAGGTGGCCGGAATCCTGGAAAAGCATCTCCGGAATAGAAGTGCAGATGAATTAGATGAGGCTTTGAAGCAAGAGCTGAAAAGCCTGTTCCCGGACTCCCCCCTTCTTGTGGAGGAAATCATCCGGATGGCGGAGAAAGCCCTTTTGGAAGAAAAAGATATCCAAGTCGTGGTAGAGGGGATGAAGAATATCTTCAAACTCCCTGAATTCAGGGAAGTCCAGCAGATCCAGAGTTTCCTGGATACTATGGAAGATGAACAGCGGATCCTCGCCATGCTGGATGGGGTTCTCGGGCAGAAAGCGCCGGGGATTGAGGTCCGGATTGGCGAAGAAACGGGCCTTCCTGAACTCCGTGATTTCACAGTCATTGCGACAACCTGCTCCTTCTGTGAAGGCTTGAAGGGAAAAATCGGGATTATCGGTCCCACAAGGATGTTCTATGAGAAAAATATCAGGCTGCTGGAGCAGATCCTGAGATATGAGGAGGTTGAGGATGGACGAGCAGGAAAAAGAAAAGACCAAGCCTAAGTCAAAAAAGCCGGACAAGAAAGCCCAGGAAATCGAGAGCCTGAAAGAGAGGCTGATGCGTCAGCAGGCGGAATTCGAGAACTATAAAAAACGCTCCCGCAGCGAGCTGGAGGAAATGGGACGGTACGGGGTAAAGGAACTCATGGTTCCCTTGCTGTCCGTAGTGGATAACTTCCAGAGAGCCTTGGGAAAAGAGCCGGATGCGGAGAGCGCGAAAGCCTTTTATGACGGTGTGGACATGATCTACCGCCAGTTTATGGATATTCTGGAAGGACAGGGCCTTGCCCGGATTCCAGGAAAGGGAGAAGCCTTTGATCCGGCTTTTCATGAAGGGGTGATGCGGGAAGCCGTGCAGGACCCTGAACTGGACAACACGGTCCTGGAAGAATTCCAGGCTGGATACAGGCTTAAGGATAAGGTGATCCGTCCGGCCATGGTGAAAGTGGGCATCCTGGAATAGGCGTTTATGGAAACCCAGACCTAGAGATAAAGCATGAAGGAAGAAAAAGAAAAATAGGAGGAAGCAAGCATGAGCAAAGTAATCGGTATCGACCTGGGAACAACAAATTCCTGTGTCGCAGTCATGGAAGGCGGGGAGGCTGTAGTCATCCCTAATGCAGAAGGGAACAGGACGACTCCTTCTGTCGTAGCCTTCACAAAAGATGGAGAAAGGCTGGTAGGGCAGGTTGCCAAACGCCAGGCTATTACCAATCCGGACCACACCATCTCGTCCATCAAGCGCCATATGGGCAGCGACTATAAGGTGAACATCGATGGAAAGGAATTCACCCCTCAGCAGATTTCTGCCCAGGTGCTGATGAAGCTGAAAAAAGATGCAGAAGGCTTTCTTGGACAGGAAATCAAGGATGCGGTCATCACAGTGCCTGCATACTTCTCTGACAGCCAGCGTCAGGCCACCAAGGATGCCGGGGCTATTGCAGGGCTTAATGTCCTGCGGATCATCAATGAGCCTACAGCAGCAGCTCTTTCCTATGGACTGGATAAAGGAAATGACCATACCATCCTGGTCTATGACCTTGGAGGAGGCACCTTCGACGTTTCCGTTCTGGAACTGGGTGATGGGGTATTCGAGGTAAAAGCCACCAGCGGAAACAACAAGCTGGGGGGAGATGATTTTGACCAACGCATCATGGATTATCTGGTAGATGAATTCAAGAAAAGCCATGGCATTGACCTGAAGAAAGACAAGATGGCCATGCAGCGCCTGAATGAAGCGGCGGAAAAGGCCAAATGCGAGCTTTCCAGCGTCACAAATACAAATATCAATCTGCCCTTCATTACTGCCAATG
>CAYMDI010000066.1:0-7676 GCA_964389165.1 uncultured Eubacteriales bacterium
CTTCCATGTGAACGGACGGAAGATGAACATCCCTTCATACCTGGTTAAGGTCGGCGATGTGATTGCAGTCCGCGAGAAGAGCAAGGCCAGCCCGAAAATCAAAGAGCTCCAGGAGAATCCAAGCGTACCTGAATGGCTTTCCGTCAATACAAAGGAGCTTTCCGGAAAAGTGGAAAGATACCCCTCCAGAGATCAAATGACCATCCCGGTTGATGAGCAGCTGATCGTAGAGCTGTATTCAAGATAAGGACAGCAAACGGAAAGAATAGGAGTACATCATATGTTAGAAATCGAAACGCCCAAAATTTCGATCCTAGAATCCGATTATGCAGGAACCCATGGGAAATTTGCTATAGATAACCTCGAAAGAGGCTTCGGCATCACCTTGGGCAATGCACTGAGAAGGACTTTGCTCTCCTCCCTGCCTGGCATGGCTGTCACCAGCATCCGCATCGAAGGGGTGCAGCATGAGTTCAGCGCCATCAAAGGGGTAACGGAAGATACCACGGATCTTATTCTGGCTATGAAATCCCTGCGCCTCAAGTATACCGGTCAGGACCGGAATACAACGGAATCCTTCCTCCTTCACATTGAGAAGGAAGGTGAAGGGGAAATCACAGCAGGGGATATCCTCAATAACACAGGGGCGATTGAAATTCTGAATCCAGAGCTTCATATTGCCAGCCTGAGCAGCGAAGGACGCCTTTTTATGGAAATCAGCGTTGCCCTGGGCCGTGGCTACCAAAGTGCTGAAAACAATAAATATGAAGGCATGGCTATCGGGGAAATCCCAGTGGACTCTCTGTATTCCCCAGTCCTTAAGGTCAATTATGAAGTGAAGGACAAGCGGATCGGAAAAGAAGCCGATCATGACTACCTGGAACTCGAAGTCTGGACTAACGGAGCCCTGAGCCCTGAAGAGGCTGTCAGCAGCGCCGGGAAGCTCATCAGCAAGCACCTGCAGCTTTTCATCGGCCTGAGTAGCAGCGGGGCAGGAGATGTAGATGTAGTGCCCAAGGAAGAGGATAAAGGGGATGCTATCAAAGAGAAGCCCCTGGAGGAACTGGACCTGTCTGTCCGTCCATACAATTGCCTGAAACGGGCTAAAGTGGATACAGTAGGGGATCTGGTTGGTATGACTGAAATCGAGGTCATGAAAGTCCGGAATCTCGGGAAGAAATCTCTTGATGAGATTATCGCAAAAGTAAAAGAACTGGGGCTTCAATTCAGGAATCCCGATGAAGAATAAGAAGGAGGGGAAATAATGGGTTATCGCAAACTTGGCGTCCGGTCCAGTCACAGGAAAGCCATGCTGAGAAATATGACGACTTCCCTGCTGCTTGCGGGAAAGATCGAAACCACTGAAACCAGGGCCAAAGAAGTCCGCCGCCTGGCGGAGCGTATGGTCACCCTGGGGAAACGGGGCAAAGCCGATCTTCACGCAGTGCGTCAGGCTATGGCCTATCTCACAAGTGAGGATGTCGTTATCAAGAAAGTCTTCGGAGAGTATGCAGAAAAGTATGCTGGCCGTAGCGGCGGCTACACCCGGATCATCAAAACAGGGTACCGCAGAGGAGATGCTTCTCCTATGTGCATCCTGGAAATGGTATAAAGCCGGCAGTATGGAAAACTCATCAGATTATTCTGATGAGTTTTTCTTTTTCAGGGAAAATCCCTCCCTCATTTGATATAATATAGGGTAGTATGCAGAAAGGAATGGCCTGATGATTTCCATAAAAGAACTCTCTCATGAATACCGCAAGGAAAATGGAAGGAACATCAAGACCCTGGAGGGGATCTCCCTGGATATCCCACAGGGTAGCTTTGTTTCCATAATCGGCCATAATGGTTCTGGAAAGTCAACACTGGCCAAGCATCTTAACGGGCTGATCCTTCCCCAGAAGGGTTCCGTGGCCGTGGACGGCATCCCTGTTGCAGATGACGACAGGATCTGGGAAATCCGCCGGAAGGTGGGGATGGTCTTCCAGAATCCGGACAACCAGTTCGTAGGCGGGACAATCGAAGAAGATATCGCTTTCGGACTGGAGAACATGGGAGTCCCCACAAAGGAAATGCCGGGTATCATTCTGGAAGCCGCCGGGAAGGTAGGGATGGAGAATGAACTGAAGCGTCCCCCTCACAGGCTGTCAGGCGGACAGAAGCAGCGCAGCGCCATTGGCTCGGTCATCGCCATGAAGCCGGATTATCTGGTTCTGGATGAGCCTACGTCAATGCTTGACCCACGGGGCCGTCAGGAGGTTGTGGGGGTTCTCCGGGATCTGAACCGTAAGGATGGGATTACTGTAATCCTGATCACCCACTTTATGGATGAAGTGGTTTTCGGTGATCGGGTGCTGGTAATGGACCAGGGGAAAATCCTTCTGGATGGGACCCCGGATCAGGTTTTCAGAGAAAAGGAGCTTCTCTTAAAGACTGGACTGGAGCTGCCCCATGCCTCTATGCTTCAGTCCCTGCTGAAGGAAAAGGGTATCGTGCTGAACAGGGAAGTCCTGACCAAGGAAGATCTCGTGGAGGCTTTATGGGAATTAAAGTAGAGAAAATATCCTATCGTTATCCAGGTTCCGAAGAAGGGGCTTTGGCTTTTGGCATTACAGATGTGAGCTTTGAGGCAGAAGCCGGGATAACCATGGGCATTATCGGCCATACCGGATCCGGGAAATCCACCCTGGTGCAGCATCTCAATGGGCTTTATCTTCCACAGAAGGGAAAAATCACCATTGGGGATACAGTGATTGACAAGGATTCTAAGAACCTCCTGGAATTAAGGAAGCGGGTGGGTCTGGTCTTCCAGTATCCAGAGGATCAGCTCTTTGAAGAAACAGTATTTCTGGACATTGCCTTCGGTCCGAAGAACATGGGACTTTCCGGAGAGGCCCTGGATGAAGCTGTTGAAAGAGCAATGACGGATATGGAGCTGGATCCGGAATTCAAGGGGCGTTCCCCCTATGAGCTCTCCGGGGGGCAGAAAAGGAAGGTGGCCATCGCCACTGTCCTCTCCATGGAGCCTGAAATCCTGATTCTGGATGAGCCTACAGCCGGTCTTGACCCGAAAAGCAAGGAGGATCTCCTGAAGCTTCTTTTCCGTATGAAAGAGAAGAGGAACCTTACTGTATTTTTCGTTTCCCATAACATGGACGATATCTTCCGCTTTTGTGACAGGGTCCTTGTCATGGATCATGGAAAAGTGGTGATGGAAGGGACGCCCCGGGAAATATACAGTCAGGGAGAGGCTTTAAGCCGTCTTGGCCTGGGTGTGCCTTTTACCATGGAGGTCCAGAAGCTTCTCCACAGCCAGGGGCTCTATGAAGGCCCCATGGAACCCATGAACCTGGCGGCCCTGGCGGAAATCATCGCTCAGGAAGCCAGGAGGAGGGCTCATGCTTAAAGATATTACAATCGGGCAATACCTGTACAGAGATTCCTTTGTCCACAACCTGGACCCCAGAACGAAGATACTGGCATCCCTCCTTTTCATGGTGGGGATCTTCTTTGTGGCGGAACTCACAGACTATATTTTCATCCTGATGCTGACGATGGCTACAATATGGGCTTCCCGGATTGCTCCGTCGATCTTGCTGAAGGGAGTCCGCCCGATTCTGCCCCTGATGTTCTTTACCCTGCTGATGAACGTTTTCTTCACCAAGGGTGAAGTCCTGGCCTCCTTCCTTTTTCTTACGGTGACCAGAGAAGGCTTGAACCTGGCTGCCTTTATGGCAATCCGCATTTTCTTCCTGGTGCTGTTCACCTCTCTGCTTACCCTTACCACATCCCCTGTAACCCTGACTAACGGGATTGAAGGCCTTCTCACCCCCTTTAAGCCCTTGAAGGTGCCTGCACATGAGATCGCCATGATGATGAGCATCGCCCTGCGCTTCATTCCCACTCTTCTGGATGAGACGGAGAAGATCATGAAGGCCCAGAAGGCCAGAGGGGCGGATTTTGAATCTGGCAACCTCATCAAAAAAACCCGCTCACTTGTACCGATCCTCATCCCTCTGTTTATCAGCGCCTTCACCAGGGCGGATGAGCTGGCCATGGCCATGGAAGCCAGAGGCTATCGGGGTGACCAGGGCCGGAGCAAATTCAGAGAGCTCCGCTATAGCAGGGGGGATATCCTGGTCCTTGCGGGCTTCATTGCAGGGGTGGTCCTGCTGGCTCTCAGGAAATTCTTCTGGTGAAAATCCTCCTGCAGGTGGGGTATATCGGGAGCCGGTACAGGGGCTATCAGCGCCAGCCTGGAACAGGGGAGACGATCCAGACCATTCTGGAAGAGGCTTTGGAGAAGGCTCTTGGTGAAAGGGTGAAGACCCTTGCGGCGGGCCGTACGGATAAAGGGGTCCATAGCAAGGCCCAGATGGTCCAGCTGGAAATCAAGAGCCAGAAAGCAGGGAAAATCCCCCTGGAACGCTACCCACGAACCATCAATCCCCTCCTCCCTGAGGATATCCGGATTTATGGAGCCTGGCTGGCTCCAGAAAGCTTCCATGTGCGTTACAGCAAGAGCCTGAAGACGTACTGCTACCGTCTGGATACAGGCGCGGTCCCTCAGCTGGAATCCATACCCTTTGCTCTCCATTATCCTTATCCCTTGGATAGGGAAAAAATGGAAGGGGCTGCAGCAACGCTGATTGGCACCCATGATTTCAGTGCCTTTGCCAGCCGCTACTCCGGGGTGAAGGATCGGGTAAGGACCATTTGGGACTGCCGGCTGGAGGAAAGCGGACCATACTACAGCCTGATCATTCAGGGAAACGGTTTCCTGCACAGCATGGTGCGGATCATTATGGGGAGCCTGCTGGACATCGGAAGGGGCAGACTGGACCAAGGGATCTTCCTGGAGGCTATCCGTTCAGGGAATCGCAGGATTCTGGGGAAGACAGCGGCAGCCAAGGGTCTGACCCTGGAGGCCATCGAATATGAGGAGGTGCCGGAACTTGATCAGCATTCTTTTGGGAACAGGCTTTGAAGAAACAGAGGGGGTGACCCTCTACGATATCCTCAAACGGGCCGGACTGGATGTCCGGCTGGTTTCTGTGGGGGATTCCCTGGAGGTCTGGAGCGCCAGAAAGCTCAGGGTCCTCTGTGACCATCGGATCTCTGAGATCCTGGAGGAACCCCAGGAAGCTTTGGTGATTCCCGGAGGGATGGGAGGGGTCCGGAGCCTGATTGCCTCTCCAGAGGCCAGAGACTTTGCCAGAAAGCTTGCTGGGGAAGGCTGCCTTCTGGCTGCCATCTGTGCAGGCCCCCTGGTCCTGGATGCCTTCGGCCTTCTGGAAGGCCGGGAATATACCTGCTATCCCGGGGTGGAAGAGGAAATAGGGAGTGGCCGGTATGCGGGGGGAGACCTGGTATGGGACAAGCCCCTGCTGACTGGAACCTGTCCCGGTATCGCAGACCTCTTCGGACTGAAGCTGGCTGAACTCCTGACAAGTCCCTCAGTGGCAGAGAAAATCGCCAGGGACTGGCACGGAGGAGACCGTGGATAAGAAGCAGAACTACCAACAGGAAATGGAAGAAGCTCTCCGGCAGCTGGAGGGCAGGAAGCCGAAGCTGCTTCTGCATAGCTGCTGCGGGCCGTGCAGCACCAGCGTCATCGAGACCTTAGCCCCTTATTTCCAGCTGACTGTCTACTATTACAATCCCAATATCCATCCTCGGGAGGAATACCTCTGGAGGAAGGAAGAACAGCGCCGCTATCTTCACAAGCTAGGCATTCCCATGCTGGAAGGGGATTATGATACCCAAGCCTATTTCAGTCTGGTAAAGGGCCTGGAAAAGGAGAAAGAAGGGGGAGAACGTTGCAGGAGATGCTACAGTCTGCGCCTGGAAGAGACTGGGAGAAAAGGCCTTGAAGAAGGGGCGGAATTCTTTGCCTCCACCCTCAGCGTGAGCCCCCATAAGAACAGCCAGCTTGTCAATGAAGCAGGCTTTCTGGCAGAGGCGCTGCTTGGAGGAGGGATCAGGTGGCTTCCAGGGGACTTTAAGAAGAAAAACGGATACAGCCGCTCCCTGGCCCTTAGCAAGGGAGAAGGCATGCGGCGTCAGGACTACTGCGGCTGCAGCTACAGTATGAGGACAGAAAAAGGAGAACAGTGTTGAAACAGAGATTCGACAGATTGCTTTTTGACCTGGATGGGACCATCACAGATTCCAAAGAAGGGATCTTCAATTGCCTGCGCTATGCTATCGGACGGATGGGCCGGGAGGTTCCCGGGGATGAGGAGATGATGGCTTTTCTGGGACCCCCTCTATGGGATTCCTTCGTCCATCGCCTGGGCTATACGGAAGCGGAGGCTGATGAGGCTCAATTCTATTACAGGGAACGCTTCCAGCCTTTAGGCATCTATGAGAACAGGGTGTATCCTGGCATGGAAGACCTCCTCCACAGGCTTTCCCAGAGGCCCGGGGTGACGATCTGGCTGGCTACAGCCAAGCCCCTGCCCAGCGCCAGGAAGGTTTTGGATTACTTTCATCTGACCCGGTATTTTGACGGTCTTGAAGGAGCGACCTTTGATAATTCCATTAAGGGCAAGAGCCAGGTGATCAGCCGGGTTCTTCAGGGCTTTCAAGGGGATTTTGATCCGGAGCGGACCTTGATGATCGGTGACCGGAATCATGATGTGGATGGGGCCCGGGAAAACGGAATCCGTTCCCTTGGGGTCCTGTATGGCTATGGCAGCCGGGAGGAGATCGGCCATGCAGATTTCCTGGTGGAAGATGTCCCAGCCCTGGCAGCCTTCCTGCTGGAGGGAAAATGATGTTAGAGCAGCTTGCTTCTCCCTGGAGAGAAAAAATGCAGGAGCAGGGTTTTGACAGCCTGATGGAAGTCCAGTCCCTTGTCCTCCCCAAAATGGCGGAAGGGCGAAGCCTTATGGTAGAAGCTCCCACAGGAAGCGGGAAGACCCTTTCCTATCTTCTGCCACTTCTCCATCGCCTCAAAGGTGACAGGAAGATCCGCTTCCTGATCCTGGCTCCTACAAAAGAGCTGGGCTCCCAGATTGTCCGGGAAGTCCGGAAGTTTACGGACAGCGTCCTCTTCCTCCCTGATGAGGTGGGACGGGAACGGCAGCTGGAGCGTCTGAAGAAAATACGCCCGGAAATCCTGGTGGGGATGGCCGGACGTTTTATGGAGCTGATCCGTCTGGGGAAGCTGAAACTCACGGACCTGGAATATATCGTGCTGGATGAAGGGGATAAGATCCTCAAGGGGCCTGGGAAGGCTAAGGTGGAGGGCATCCTCCGGGCAGCCTATGATACCACTCCCCTGGCCTTCTTTTCCGCAACCTATCGTCCGGAGGACCATGAGCTCATCAGCAGCTACCGGAAGGAACTGGAGTTTGTCAGCGCCGAGGGACCTGGAGGCGTGGTGGAACACTATTACCTGATGAGCGATCCGAAAAGGAAGCTGGAGAATATGTTCAAGGTCCTGCGCAGCTTCAACTGCCGCAAGGCCCTGGTCTTCCTGAGCAGAGGAGAGGGAACGGAAGGTCTGGCCAGGCGCATCGGCCCCCAGAGCAGGGATATTTTCATCCTCCATACGGATATGGATCTGCAGAAGCGGAAATCCGTCCTGGAGCATTTCAGGGAAAGCCCGCTGGCCATCCTCCTGACTACGGATGTTTTCTCCCGAGGCCTGGATATCCCTGATGCGGATG
>CAYMDI010000067.1:0-7432 GCA_964389165.1 uncultured Eubacteriales bacterium
AATATCTGGGGAGCGGACCATCACGGCCATGTGGCCCGGATGGAACGGGCCATGGAAGCCATTGGCTATGATAAAAGCCGCCTGGAAGTGATCCTCATGCAGCTGGTCCGCCTCTTCAAAGGGGGAGATATCCTGCGGATGTCCAAGCGCACAGGAACCTATGTGACCCTGGAAGAGCTGCTGGATGAGGTGGGGAAGGATGCTGCCCGGTATTTCTTCGTCATGCGCAATCCCGACAGCCATCTGGATTTCGACCTGGATCTGGCGGTGAGCCAGTCCTCGGATAATCCCGTCTTCTATATCCAATATGCCCATGCCCGGATCTGCAGCATCCTGCGCCAGATTCCGGAAGGGGTGGAGGCTTACCTGGATGGGGAAAAGCCTCTTCTTACCCTGGCTGGGGAAAAGGATCTGGCTCTGAAGATCGGAGAGCTGGAGAAGGTGACCATGGAAGCGGGCTTCCGCCGGGAGCCTTACCGTCTGGCCACCTATGCCCTGGAGCTGGGAACCTTGTTCCACCAGTTCTATAGCAGCTGCAGAGTGCTGAATGAAGGGCCTGAAGTGAAAAAGAGCAGGCTGAAACTGGTGATGGCTGCCAAGTATGCGCTTGAAAATGTGCTGAAACTCCTTGGAGTGGAAGCGCCGGAACGGATGTAAGGGAGGAAGGACATGACAAAATATATCTTTATCACTGGAGGTGTGGTATCCTCCCTGGGAAAAGGCATCCTGGCAGCCTCTCTGGGCCGGCTGCTGACAGCCAGAGGCCTGAAGGTGGCCATTCAGAAGTTCGACCCATATATCAATATCGACCCGGGAACCATGAGCCCCTACCAGCATGGGGAGGTTTTTGTGACGGATGACGGGGCGGAGACGGACCTGGATGTGGGGCACTATGAGCGCTTCACCAGCGTGAACCTCTCCAAAAATTCCAATGTGACTGCCGGGAAGATCTACTGGAGCGTCCTGACTAAGGAGCGCCAGGGGGAATACCTGGGGAATACTGTTCAGGTCATCCCCCATATCACCAACGAGATCAAAGAGCGCCTGGTGGCTGTGGCCAGCGACAAGAACAAGCCGGTCGATGTGGTGATTACGGAAATCGGGGGGACTGTAGGGGATATTGAGTCCCTGCCCTTCCTGGAGGCTATCCGCCAGTTCAAGACAACCATCGGCCGGGATAATGTGATGTATCTCCATCTCACCCTGGTGCCTTATCTCAACAGCGCCAAAGAGGCTAAGACCAAGCCTACCCAGCATAGCGTCAAGGAAATCCGGGGCCTGGGGATCCAGCCGGATATGGTCCTCTGCCGCACTTCTTACAGGATGACCCGGGAGATGACGGACAAGATCGCTCTCCTCTGCGATATCGAGAAGCCAGCAGTCATCCAGGTTGTGGATGCCAAGAATATCTATGAGGTCCCCCTCCATCTTCAGAAGGAGGGTCTGGACGATTATGTGGCCAAGCGCCTGGGGCTGCCGGAAGCGATCCCGGATATGGAGCAGTGGAACCAGCTGGTAGACCGGATCCATAGCCTCAAGGATAAGGTCACCATCGCTCTGGTGGGGAAATATGTGAAACTCCATGATGCTTATCTCAGTGTAGTGGAATCCCTGAGTCATGCCGGCTTCCATCATGGCTGCAAGGTGGAAGTGAAGTGGATCAATGCGGAGCTCCTGGATGAGAAGGATCCCGAAGAGGTCATCGGGGATGTGGATGGAATCCTGATTCCCGGGGGCTTCGGGGAGCGAGGTCTTTTGGGGAAGGTCAAGGCTATCCGCTATGCCCGGGAGAAGGATATCCCCATGTTCGGGATCTGCCTGGGGATGCACATGACTGTGGTGGAGTTCGCCCGGAATGTCTGCGGCCTTCCTGAGGCAGACAGCTCTGAGGTGAATCCTCAGGTCAAGGATCCTGTCATCGACCTCCTGCCGGAGCAGAAGGCTATTGAAGATAAAGGAGGGACCATGCGCCTCGGCCTGTATAACTGCCGCCTGAAGCCTGGTACCCTGGCTGCCAGAGCGTATGGAGAGGAACTGATCCAGGAGCGCCACAGGCACCGTTATGAGTTCAACAACGATTATCTTTCCCTGATGGAGAAGAACGGCCTGGTCTTTTCCGGTATCAATCCGGAAAGCGGCCTGGTGGAAATCGTGGAGCTCCCTGGAGCTTCCTGGTTCCTGGCCTGCCAGTTCCATCCGGAGTTCAAGTCCAGACCGAATCAGCCCCATCCCCTTTTCAGAGATTTCGTGGGGGCTGCGCTGGAACGGAAGAACCAGCGCCCTTCCTGATGTCCGGGGAAAAGATCTATTTCGAAAACGGCTTTATGGTTCTGGACCTTCATGCCTGCACCCGGGAAGAGGCCAGGCTTGTCCTGGATGCCCAGATCCCTCATGCTTCCGTACTCCAGCTGAAGATCATCCATGGCTTCAATCAGGGGCATAGCCTCCGGGACCTGGTCCGGGGAAGCTACAGGCATAAGCGGATAAAGCGGCGCAGTCCGGGTCTCAATGACGGTGTGACCATATATTACCTGAAATAGGAGGGGACATGGACGAGGAAAGAAAGCCCCAGGAGGAGCCGGAAGAGGGATGTAATCCCTCTGAGGAGCCGGAAGAGGGACGTGATCCCACTCTGGAGCTGGAAGAGGAGCATGAGCCCTCTCCGGAAGCGGAAGGGCCTGTGCAGGTGAAGCTGCTTCTTATCGGGGGGAAGTGGCGGATTCATGTGAACGGCAAAACACTGCCCGTATCTGTCTGCGAGTCCATGCTTAATGAGCTGAAGGAGCTGGCAGAAAACAGGAACCGGGATGTGATCTTCTGGCAAGTGGCTGCCTTTGCCTTTGCCAGTGCGGCAGCGGTGCTGCTGATGCTCCTGCTGAGCAGATAAGGAAAGCCACGGACCTGCTGTCCGTGGCTTTCTCCTTGGTCACTGGGTAAGGCCCTGGAGGAAGGTGCTATCCAGGCTGGACAGGAGCTCCACCCCCTGAGACACCTTGCTGAAATCCCCTTGGGCTGTGCCCGCCCGGATCAGGGTGTAGCCCTCCCGGGTCCCTTCCATATAGGCTCTGAAGATCTCATGAAAGGACTCCATCGCCGTGGGGGGGGTGAGCTTAAGAGCCCCTTCCGCAAGGCCGATGATCTCATCATAGACAGCCAGAAGGGAGTCCGTATCTTCTCCCGCATCGATACCCTCCAGGATCCGGGCCTTGTCCTGGATGGACTGGAGAGTCTCCTTTACGGATTCCAGATAATTCTCTTCCCGGTTATCTGAGGAGAGATAGACGGAAAGGGCGAAGAGGCCCAGCAGGGACAGGACCAGCCAGCCCTTCCAGAAAAACCTGCCCTTCATCATCATTCTGCATCCCTCCTTTGTGTGAACCATTATCCCATAAAGGCAGGATTCATGCAAACAGCCGGGAGGCATCCGGCCTGACCGGCGCAGAAGGCGCAAAGGAGAGCTTATGAGCAAAAACAGATTTTATGCCATCCGCTACCAGGATGGGAAAACAGCCCTCTATGAAGACTGGCCCTCCTGCAAGGAGGCGGTCCATGGAGCCAAGGGTGCGGCATATAAGGGGTTTCCCACCCGAGAAGAGGCCCTGGCCTTCCTGGCAGCAGGGGAAGCGGGAAAAGAGAATCCTGCCGGGGTGGCCGTCTATGTGGACGGCAGCTACAGGGACGGAATCTACAGTTACGGCTTTGCGGTTCTGGGACCAGACCAGGAGGTCCTCCACACCCAGAAGGGCCGGGGGGAGGATCCGGAAGCCGCCCGCCTTCGCAATGTCTCCGGGGAGATGAAAGGAGCGATGGAGGCCGTCCGCTGGTGCCAGCGCCAGGGCTATTCCAGCCTCACCCTCTACTATGATTACAGCGGCATCGAGAAATGGGCCCGGGGAGAGTGGAAGCGCAACAACCCCTATACCCGGAGCTACTACGATTTCATGGTCAAAAAGCAGCAGGAGCTGGAAATCCGCTTTGCCAAGGTCCGGGGGCATTCCGGAGATGTGGGAAATGATCTGGCAGACCGTCTGGCGAAAGAAGGCCTGGAAGGTTAGTTGCCTATCCGTCTCTATTATTGTATAATTATTGAATAGGACATCGCATACCAAGTCCCATTCTGACCCTTGGAGGTAGACATGAGCAAAGAAAAAGAAAAACAGAAGGATCCTGTTATGGAAGAGACGCTTCTGACCAAAGAAGGATATGAGAAACTGGTCCAGGAACTGGACCATCTGGAGAACATCAGCCGGGAGGAGATTGCCGAACGGATCAAGGTGGCTATCAGCTTCGGTGACCTTAGCGAGAACTCGGAATATGAGGATGCCAAGCGGGAACAGTCCCATCTGGAAGGGAAAATCGCCGAACTGAAGAAGAAGCTCAACCATGTGCGGATCATCGATGAAAGCGAGCATCGGAATAAGAAGAAGGTCCTGGTAGGCTCCAAGGTCCTCATTGAAAATGTGGACAGCAAGGACCGCAGGGAATTCATCATTGTGGGGTCCATGGAATTTGACCCGGACAACCTGAAGATCTCCAATGTCTCCCCTGTGGGCAAGGCTGTCCTGGGGAAGAAAGTGGATGATGTGGTGAAGGTCAAGCTCCCTTCCGGAAGCTTTGAATACAAGATCATTTCAATCAGTTAAGGAGCGACATGGAAACAGAACTCAGCGAACTTCTGCAGATCAGAAGAGATAAGGTCCAGGGCCTCCGGGACCGGGGGATCGAACCCTATGCCGGACGCTTTGAGCGGAGCCATTTCTCCAGGGAAATCCTGGAGGGCTTTGAGACCCTGGAAGGCCAGGAGGTGGTTCTGGCCGGCCGTATCATGGCCCGCCGGGAGCATGGCAAGACAGCCTTCCTGAATCTGGCGGACATGGAGGGGAATATCCAGGTCTACCTCCGTCAGGACCTTCTGGGGGAAGAGGCCTTCGGGGATTTCCTGGCTCTCTACGATATCGGGGATATTGTAGGGGTGGAAGGCCTGGTCTTCAAAACCCAGAAGGGAGAGATTTCCGTCAAAGCCCGGAAACTCACCATGCTCACCAAGGGCCTCCTGCCCCTGCCTGAGAAATTCCATGGCCTGAAGGATGTGGAGCTCCGCTACCGCCAGCGCTATGTGGACCTGATCATGAATCCCGAGGTGAAGAACACCTTCATCCTCCGCAGCCGGATCCTCAAGGAAATCCGCCAGTACCTGGATGGGGCTTCCTTCCTGGAGGTCGAGACTCCGGTCCTCCATAATCTGGCAGGGGGGGCTTCCGCCCGGCCCTTCATCACCCATCACAATACCCTGGACATGACCCTGTACATGCGCATCGCCCTGGAGCTTCACCTGAAGCGGCTGCTGGTAGGGGGCATGGAACGGGTTTATGAGATCGGCCGGGTCTTCCGGAATGAGGGGATGGATATCCGCCATAATCCGGAATTCACCCTCCTGGAGCTCTACCAGGCCTACGGGGATCTTACAGATATGATGGAGATTGCCGAAAATCTTATCGCCCATGTGGCCCAGGCTGTCCTGGGCACTACCAAGGCTAGCTACCAGGGGACGGAAATCGACTTCAAGCCTCCCTGGAACCGCATTTCCATGGTGGATGCAGTGAAAGAGCATTCCGGGGTGGACTTCTCCCTCCTGAAGAGCGATGAAGAGGCAAGGGAAGCCTGTAAAGGGAAAATAGAAATCGCTCCTGGAATGAAGAAGGGAGCCCTGCTCAATGAGATGTTCGAGGCTTATGTGGAGGAGAAGCTGATCCAGCCCACCTTTGTCTACGACTACCCCCTGGAAATCTCTCCCCTGGCCAAGCGCAAGGAAGAGGATCCGGAAATGACCTACCGCTACGAAGCCTTTGTCTTCGGCCGGGAGCTGATTAATGCCTTCAGCGAGCTCAACGATCCGGAAGACCAGAAGGGGCGCTTCCTGGACCAGGTGGCCAAGAAGCAGGCCGGGGACGAAGAGGCCCAGCCCTATGATGAGGACTTCATCACGGCTCTGGAGTATGGGATGCCTCCTGCCGGGGGACTGGGAATCGGCATTGACAGGCTGGTGATGTTCCTCACGGACGCTCCCTCCATCCGGGATGTCCTCCTCTATCCCACCATGCGGGACAGGAAGTAAATGGAAGAATGAAGCAGCAATCCGGGAAAAGATGGCTCCCGCCATCTTTTCTCTTTTTTCCTCCTGGCAGATGTAGTAAAATGAGGAGGATGGAAACACCAGGAAGGAGGCTGGAGCAGTGAGCTATCAGGCCCTATACCGTACCTATCGCCCCGGGCGCTTTGCTGATCTTGTAGGACAGGAACACGTGGTCCGGACCCTTCTCCATGCTCTGGAACAGAAGAAGGTAAGCCATGCCTATCTTTTCGCCGGAGTCCGGGGTACGGGGAAGACCAGCTCCGCCAAAATCCTGGCGAAGGCTCTGAACTGCCTGGAGCCTGCGGGGGGAGAGCCCTGCAACAAGTGCGCCAGCTGCCTGAAGATCAATGAAGGGTCCTTTATGGACATCCTGGAAATCGATGCAGCCTCCAACAGGGGGATTGATGAAATCCGGGACCTCCGGGAGAAGATCCGCTTCCTTCCTGTAGAAGGAAAGGTCAAGGTATATATCATTGATGAAGTGCATATGCTCACCACAGAGGCCTTCAACGCCCTGCTGAAGACCCTGGAGGAGCCTCCGGAGCATGTGGTCTTCATCCTGGCTACCACAGAATCCCACAAGATCCCTCTGACCATCCTCTCCCGCTGTCAGAAGTTCGATTTCCATAAGATCCCCATGGAACAGCTGAAGGAACGCCTGGAGAAGATCGCTCTGGAGAACGGGGGGAAGGTCACAGAAGAGGCCCTGACCCTTATAGCCAAACTGGCGGGAGGGGGGCTCCGGGATGGGATCAGCCTCCTGGACCAGTGCCTGACCTCCTTTGAGGGAGAGATTACAGCGGAGATGGTAGGGCAGATTGCCGGCATCCCTGACAGGGCTCAGCTCCTGGGCCTCCTGGAAGCCATAAGCAAAAGGGATGGGGACAAGGTCCTGGCCCTTTATGAGGTCCTGAAGGAGCAGGGGAAAAGCGTGGGCCAGCTTCTGGGGGACCTGACGGAAGCCTTGAAGAACCTTCTGGTGACCCGTTCCCTGAAAAGGCCCGAGGCCTTTATCCTGGATACCCCCCAGGATATCCAGGCTCTGGTGAAGGCCGGAGCCGGCCTGAAGAAAGAAGAGATCCTGGCCTGGCTCTGGCGCCTGGGGGATGTGGAGAAGCTGCAGAAGAACAGCAGCCATCCGGATATCCTCCTGGAAGTGGAGCTCCTCCGGGGACTGGAGGAGGCCCCTCCTCCCCGGGAAAAGCCAGGGACAGCTGCTTCTCCAACCCCTGTCCCCCAAGAGCAGGCCGGAAAGCCTGCCGGGAAGAAGGAGCCCCCTGCAAACCAGGAGGCGCCTGC
>CAYMDI010000068.1:0-7311 GCA_964389165.1 uncultured Eubacteriales bacterium
GATTATATCATCGGGGTGATCCTGGTAAAGGATGTGGAAGCTGCTGCAGCGCATATCAACCGCTACGGATCCAGGCACTCGGAGGTCATCATTACAGATAGTTATATGAATGGCCGGAGCTTCCAGCATCTGGTAGACTCCGCCTGTGTGTATCACAATGCTTCCACTCGTTTCTCCGATGGGGCCGAATTCGGCTTCGGGGCGGAAATCGGAATCAGCACACAGAAGATGCATGCCAGAGGACCTATGGGACTGGAAGCGCTGACCAGCATAAAATATCTCATCAATGGAGATGGGCAGGTCCGTCCATGAGGAGGATCGGCCTGCTGGGAGGGAGCTTCGATCCGGTGCACGAAGGGCATCTGGGTATTGCAGCAGGGGCCAGGCATCTCTTCTCTCTGGATGCTGTCTATTTCATCCCCACAGGGGAATCCTATCACAAGGATCCCCTGACAGCCTCTGGAGAAGACAGGCTGGCCATGCTGGAAATCGCCCTTGCAGAAAGAGGCAGTTTCGAAATCAGCACCTGTGACATAGACCGTCCTGGGCCAACTTACACCATTGATACCCTGCGGGATATGAGACTGGCGGAACCGGAAGGGATGTTTTTCCTGATCATGGGTTCCGATGCTTTTGAGGGTATTCTGCAGTGGAAGGATATTGCAGAAATCAGCCAGCAGGCCTACTTCCTTGTAGAACTGCGCAAGGGCCATCAGAAAGAGCGGATTCAGGCCCTGATGGAAGCTTTTCCCCAATATTTTGAAGGGAAGGTCCTCCTATATGAATGGCCGGTGCCGGACATCCGTTCCACCTTCATGCGGGAGGGCCGCTGGAAAAAGCGCTACCTGCCAAAGGGTGTTCTGAAATATCTCAGGGAGAAGGGCCTCTATGGACAGAGCAGCTAGCATAGCCCTGGATAAGATCATCCAGGAATATGACCCCCTATACCGGAAGATGGAGAAGAATCTCAATCCGCGGCGCATGGAGCATGTTCTGGGCTGTGCCCGGGAAGCGGGGGACTTGGCGGACTGCTATGGACAGTCTGTGGAAAAGGCTGTCCTGGCCGGACTCTTCCATGACTTTTTCCGGGAGCTGTCAGGGGACGAGATCCTGTCCTTGGCCAAGAACCTGAAAGTGAAAGTGGGGAAATTCGGAAAGCGCTTTCCCAAGGTCCTTCATGGCCCTGTTGCAGCAGCCTATCTCAGGAAGGAGGGGCTGATCCGCGACCCGGAGATTCTTGAAGGGATTGCCTGCCATACCCTGGGTGAGAAAGATATGGGTCCAGTGGCAAAGATTGTTTTCATGGCTGATGCTCTGGAACCCGGACGGTCTTATCCCGGGGTGGAGGAGCTGAGGCAGAAGGTCCGGAATATGGAGTTGGATAGGGCTTTTGCCCTGGTGCTGAAAAAGCAGATCCTGGATATGGTGGGGAAGGGCAAAGCCTTGTCTAAAGCTACTGTCCGGGCATATAATCAATTGGAGGGACAAGAATGACTGGTTTGGAAAAAAGCGCGCTGGCGAAGCAGGTCCTGGAGGACAAGAAAGCCTTAGATGTACGGATTCTTGATCTGGAGGGCTTAAGCGTCATTGCGGATGCATTCGTGGTGGCCACAGGAATGAATAAAAAGCATATTGAGACCCTGGCAGATCATTGCGAGGAGGCCCTGGAGGAGAAGGGCTATGCCAAGCTTCGCCGGGAGCGTTCAGCGGACTGGGTGCTCCTGGACTTCGGTGATGTGATCATCCATATCTTCGATCAGGAAGCCAGAGGCCGATATAATCTGGAAGCCCTATGGAGCAAAGCGTAAAATAAGGAGTAAATAGCCGAAATCACATCCCCGATTCCGAAAGGTATCACCGGGGGTGTTTTTTTTGGAAAGATTTATGGTGCTGGAACGGCGCTATCAGGTCCTCGGGCTTTTTTTAGTCATGCTTTTCCTTGTCTCAGGAGGTGTCTTCACAGGACGTCTTCTGAAGGGAAGTGAAGAAGAACCGGTGCTGGCGGAGCTGCCTCTGACGGAGCCTCTGGAAGAAGAGGTGGCAGTCCTGATGGTGCATATAAAAGGAGCAGTCCGCTGCCCCGGGGTCTATGAGTTTCCTGAAGGAGCCAGGGTCCGGGATGCCTTGGCCAAAGGGGAAGTGCTGCCCGAAGGCAATGGAGAGGCTCTGAACCAGGCTGCTTTTCTCCAGGATGAAGAAGAAATCTATGTGCCCTACCGCCAGAATCCGGAGAGCGGAAGGGAGATGGAAGAGGAGCTCCCCTCAGATCCCCGTGTCAGCATCAATAGAGGGACGCAGGAGGAGCTTGAGGGAATTCCTGGAATCGGGCCGAAGCTGGCTGAAGCGATTCTCCGGCAGCGAAACAAAGGCGCCTTCAAAAGCCTTGAGGATCTCCTTCTGGTCACGGGAATCGGGGAGAAGACTCTGGAGAACCTGATGCCATATATCCGTCTTTGATCCTATCTGCTACAGTGTTCTGCGCCTATGCACTGGGCGTAGTCTTTGGTGAAAAGGGTCTGGCGCTGAGTCTCCTTGTGCCTGGTCTTCTCCTCCTCCTGATAGGAGGCTTCCTTTGCGGTAAAGGGAGGCTTCCCTTCCTCCTTTCCCTGGGGCTCTGTTTTTCCCTAGCCTTTTTTCTGGGCTTCAGCCGCAGTGCCTCCCTGAAGGATCTGAATGAGGAACGGCAGAAGCTTGCAGGACCGTTTGAAGGAAGGGTGCGGATTATCCGGGAGGCAGGGGAACAAGCGTGGATCGGGTTTCTGGAGGAAGGGGCAGGCTGCAAGGTCCTTGTGTGGGGGGAAGGATCTTTCCCTCCCGGAAGCCAGCTTCAGGTCCGAGGAAGGCTTCTGCTTCCCGGGGAAGGGATGAACAGAGGCTCCTTTGACTACAGGGCATATCTGCGCTATAAGGGGATCCCCCTCATACTAGATGTGGCAGAAGCTGCACAAAGAGGCCGGGTCAGGGACATTTCCGCCTTTCTGGAGGGATATAAGGAGTCGTACCTGGTACGCATGGAAAAGCTTCTGGGAGAGGAAGCTGCCGGGTATGTAAAAAGCATCTTCCTTGGGGATAGCAAGGCGATGGGGGAAGAGGCCCTGGAGGCCTGGAGGGAAATGGGAATCGCCCACCTTCAGGCGGTATCTGGCTCTCAGGCCGGGGTTCTGCTGGAGCTGATCCTTTTCCTTCATATTCTGACCCCGGGCCGTCATATCATGAAGCGGCTTGCCTTTCTCAGCATATTCCTGGCCTACGGCTTCCTGACAGACAGCCCTTCCGTCTGGCGGGTCATTCTCTCAGCAGGAGCTGCAGGATTCTGCAATCTGGCGGGCTGGGAGCGGGAGCCACTGGATTTTCTCTTTATAGGAGGGCTGCTGCAGCTTATCTGGCGCCCAGGGGATCTCTTTTCCCTGTCCTTCCAGCTATCCTTTATCATCGCCATGGGACTTGGCTTTTTCCAGCAGCATCTCAAGGAAATGAAAAGCTGGAGCCAGCTCCTGCTGGCAGGGATCTTTTCCTTTGCATTCAGCCTTCCCTTCTCCCTGAGTGCCTTTCAGAAGGCTCCTTTGGGGGGCATTCTCTTCACCCCTTTTGCAGCCCCCTTGGTCCAGGGGATCATCATCGGTTCTGCAATCTGCTTCCTCATGCCTGTATCTCTGGATTTCCTTGTTCCCCTGGCCTGGTTTCTTCAGGCTGTAATCCGGATACTTGAGGCTGCTGTGTCTTGGGGACGGCAGCTGTGGCTCCCGGTTTTCCAGGGAAGGCCCTGGCCGGCTCTGGCCGTCTTTTCCTATTACGGAGGGCTGATCAGCTATTCCAGAGGATGGAAGAAGCTGGTATGTCTTTGTGCTGCACTCTTCCTTCTGGGGCTTTGCCTCCAGGGAGTTGAAGGAGGGGGGAGAGGGGAGGTTCAGATCATCTTCATCAATGTAGGGCAGGGAGATGCAGTGCTGATCCGGGGGGAGGAGGGAGGGGCTTTCCTCATTGATGGAGGGCCTCCCGGAGCCGGGGAAAGAGAAGCAGCTCCCTATCTCCGTCGCATGGGTATCTTCAAATTGGATATGGCTATGGGAACACATGGAGATCAGGACCATATCGGGGGGCTTGAGGAAGTCCTCCGGGAAATCCCGGCAGAGATCTTCCTCATGCCCCCGGCTCTGTCAGATAAGGAAGGCCGCTTCCGGAACATCCTTGACGCCCACGGGGGCCTTGTCCGGGAATTAGCTGCAGGGATGGCTTTTTCCTGGGAAGGTATTTCCTTCCTTGTCCTGGCCCCGGTGGCGGAAAGCCTAGGGGAGGAGCGTAATGAAGCTTCCATTGTACTGAAAATGGCCTATCAGGGCGTGGAAGGTCTTCTGACAGGTGACTGCAGCCTGGAGGTGATGGAGGGGGCTGTGGCGAGAGGGCCCTTTGATATAGTGAAGGTCCCACATCATGGAAGCAGGGATTCCTGGGAGCCAGGATTGTATCGCAGCCTGGGAACAGGACTAGCGGTGTTCTCCGTAGGGCCGAACCGCTATGGACATCCTCATCAGCCCTTCCTGATAGAATTGGAGGAGGCTGGAATCCCTTACCTCCGTACAGACCAGAGAAAGGATATCCGGATCCGCATCTTCCGGGGAGAGATGAGAGGGGATTTCTGGAATGGGGAGGTCAAATCCGGGCTGCAATGATATAATGGGAAGGCGAGAAAGGAGGAGAGGGATTTGAAAGGACTGCAGGTATTTTCCGGGGAGAACGCTTATGCGATAAACCAGGAAATCCAGAAGATGGCCACGGAGGGGGGCTACACCCTCCAGGAGGTTTCAGATAGCCTGGATCTCCAGGGTGTGGTGAATCTCCTTAATACATCAAGCCTTTTCGATGGCCCTCTCCTGTATGTGTTCCTTGATGACGCGCCTTTAGGGGATGGAGAGGGACTGGACTTGCTTCAGGAGTATCTTGGCAATCCCAACCCGGATAATCTGGGTATTATTCTGGATGCAGGGAAGAGCAGAAAGCAGGGTAAAGAGGAAGAAGGCCAGGCAGGAGGGGGAGCCTCAGGGAAAAGATCTGCCAGCAAGATCCGGACGTTCCTGAAAACCGAAGGTCTGTGGAAGAGCTTTGAAAAGATGAAGCCCCAGGAGGTGAAGGGCTGGATCCGGGAGAGTTTTTATGACAGAGGGTATTCTATAGACCAGGAAGCCCTGGATTATCTCTTGGAAGTCACTGGGGCAGACCAGGAGCTGCTGACCCGGGAACTGGAAAAGATCGAGCTCTATCAGCCTCAGAACCATAAGGTTGGCTTGACTCTTCTGAAGGAACTGGTGGCAGGGAATGTCCAAAGCAATATCTTTGCTCTTACTGACAATATCCTGGGGAATAAGGATGCCATGATGGGAGCTTTGGAAAACCTCTTCCTTCTGAAGTATCCGGAAGCGATGATCCTGCACATGGTGATCCGGGAGCTCCGCCAGATGCTTCTTGTGAAATGGCATCTGGAAAGAGGTGCGAATGAGAGAATGATTATGGACAGGGCCGGTATCAGCTTCTCCTGGCAGGTCCAGAAGAAGGGACGGGCTGTGCGGCGGATTTCCTATGCTGCATTGATACGCGATCTCCGCCTGGCCTATGAGGCAGATTACCGGATCAAATCAGGGAAAGGAGACCCGGCAGCGTTGATCCGCAGCGCCCTCCTTGCTATGGAAGCATGAAAAAAGCCTTCAGCTTATGCTGAAGGCTTCTGTTTTCTTCTCTTTCTGATCAGCCGTTAAACCGGCTCTGCAGACGGGAGATTTTCCTGCTGGCAGTTTTAGGATGAATAATGCCTTTCTGAGCCATTTTATCAATCACGCTGATTGTATGGTTCAGTACAGTCTCTTTATTCTCATCACTGGCTTCAATAGCAGTGTTGCATTTTTTAATCTGGTTTCTCATCGCAGATCTCATCTGGGTGTTCAGAACGTTCTTCTGAGCGGCCAGCAATGCTCTCTTTTTAGATGATTTGATGTTTGCCATTCTCTCACCTCCCTGGTTTTTTACTGCCCTATAATTGTATCATCGCATTTCGGAAATTGCAATACATTATTTCTTATCCAGATCATATTCTGTTTCCTGATACACATAATAGTTGATCCAGTTGGAATAAAGGAGGTTCGCATGACCCCGCCAGGTTACCTGGACCTCCCGCATTGGATCGTTTTCCGGGAAATAGCAATGAGGTACCTGGATATCCAGACCCTTACCGATATCCCTGAGGTATTCCAGCTTCAGGGTCTCCGGGTCATATTCCGGATGGCCTGTGACGAAGATCCGGCGCCTGTCGGCATTGGCCATGATATGAGGGCCTGCCAGGGGTGACTCTGCAAGGATCTCCAGATCCTCTACAGCAAGGACTTCTTCCTTAATCACCTCGGTGTAGCGGGAGTGAGGCGCATCAAAGACATCATCAAAGCCTCTGGTGAGTTTGGCTGTCTTGTTCAGGACCTTATGGCTGTAGATGCCTGAAAGCTTCTCCTTGAGCCGGCGTTTGTGGATTCCGTAGTAGTGGTAAAGAGCTCCCTGGGCGGCCCAGCAGATGAAGAGGCTTGAAAACACATTTTCATTGGCCCAGTCCAGAATCTCTGTGAATTCCTTCCAATAGTCCACCTGCTGGAAATCCAGAAGCTCTACTGGGGCTCCGGTGACAATCAGACCGTCGAAGCGTTTGTTGTAGATTTCCTCAAAGGTGGTATAGAAAGTGTCCAGGTGGCTCTTCGGAGTGTTTTTAGACTGGTGGCTGGCCATTGTCAGGAACGTCAGCTCAATCTGAATCAGGTTGTTGCTCAGCAGCCGCAGAATCTGGGTTTCTGTAGCGATTTTCGTGGGCATCAGATTCAGGATGACAATGCGAAGGGGCCGGATATCCTGGGAGGTGGCTCGCTTGCTGTTCATGACGAATATGTTCTCCAGGGTCAGCTGTTCGCTGGCCGGAAGATTCTCAGGAATGATGACAGGGCTCATAAGCTTCCTCCTTCCCGGGCTGGGCCTCTACCTATGAGGGCGTTCCCGTAATTTCAGACGATTACCCCCATTATATAGAGGTTTCAGGAAAATGTAAAGGAAGGCTCAAGGTGGATTTTTCCGTAAAACAACAGGAATTAAAGTATGAAGGGAGAAGCACTGAATGAGGGGGACAAGCCATGAAAAATTCTCCCAAGAGCTCTCTCCTTATGCTATAATATGAACAATGCGAGATATGAACAGCAAGGCCATCCAGAGCCTTGGAGCAATAGTGAGAATCCATCAGGAAGGAAGCGTGTATTATGGAAAAAGAAAAGGAAAAAGCCCTGGAGG
>CAYMDI010000069.1:0-6767 GCA_964389165.1 uncultured Eubacteriales bacterium
CCAACATCATCCAGTGGCCCCGGCATGGGGGCCTGAACCAGCAGTGGTCTGTGGTCCAGACCGGGGATGGCTACTATACGGTCACCTCCGTCCTGAACCCCCAGTTCAGCGTGGATGTTTATGGGGGAGGGACCACCATCGGCAACCGGGTGATCCAGTACTGGAGCCGCCCCTGGCAGATCAACCAGAAGTGGCGCCTGGTGCGGATGCCGGATGGCACCGTATCCTTCATGTCCCAGCTTTCCGAGGTATCTAAAACCTACTACCTCCTGGATGTCTATGGGGGTGGAAAGACAGCCGGGGTCAATGTGATCCAGTGGACCGGCCATTATGGGGACAACCAGCGCTGGTTCCTGGATCCGGTGCGGTAGGATGAAAATCATCCTCTCCCCTAGCAAGACGCAGAAAAGGGATCCGGGGGAGCCTGTGGATCCCGGAGCCCTCCTGAACCAGGAGAAGACCCTGGCCCTCTTTTCCCGTCTCCAGGGGATGTCCCTGAAGGAGCTGGAGAAGGCCCTTTCTGTGAAGGGCTCTCTGGCTGAAGAGACCTTCAGGCTGTATCAGGAGCACAGGCCGGAGAAACCGGGCTTTGCTGCCTTGGATTGTTATGAAGGGAGGGCCTTCCAGGCCCTGGAAGAACGCTGCCCCAGCCCCCAGGGGAAAGCCCGGAGGGAAAAGCATCTGGTGATTCTCTCTGCCATGTATGGCCTTGTCACCCCGGGGACCCGGATCTGGCCCTATCGCCTGGACTTTAAGGCCTGGCTCCCCTTCTCCCTTCTCTCCTATTGGAAGGAAGAGGTGGAGGGGTATTTCAGGGAGGAGGACCTGGTGGTAAACCTGGCTTCAGAAGAGTTCAGCCGCCTCCTCACCCGCCCCATGCTCCAGCTGCGTTTCCTGGACCGGGGCCGGGATGGCAGCTTAAAGGTGATCAGCGCCTTGGCCAAGGAGGCCAGAGGCTGGATGGCCGGAGCGATTCTGGAGGAAGGAGCCTTCACCCGGGAAGCCATCCGGGAACTGTGCCCGGGAGGCTACACCTATCGGGAGGAGCTCTCCTTGGATGATGAATGGGTTTATGTAAAGGAAAAGGGAACACCCTAGGGTGTTCCCTTTTTTATCTTTGGGGCAGTGATCAGGCCCCCTGGATTCTGCCGATAAACTCCCGGAGCCGGCCGTCCGCTTTTCCGAAAATCTCCTCCGGGGTGCCCTCTCCCTGGATCAGCCCATCCTCCATGAAGATGATGCGGTCGGAAAGATCCCGGGCAAACTGCATCTCGTGGGTGACAATGACCATGGTCATCTCTTCCCGGGCCAGTTCCCGGATGACTTTCAGGACTTCTCCGGTAAGCTCCGGATCCAAAGCGGAAGTGGGCTCATCAAAGAAAAGGATCCTGGGCTGCAGGGCCAGCGCCCGGGCGATGGAGACCCGCTGCTGCTGCCCTCCGGAAAGCTGATAGGGGTAGGCATCCTTCTTGTCCGAAAGGCCCAGTTTGGCCAGGAGGGCCAGGGCGGCTTCCCTGGCTTCCTGGGGCTTCCTCTTCTGGATCCGCACTGGGGCATCCATGATATTCTGCAGCACGGTGAAATGAGGGAAAAGGTTGAAGTTCTGGAAGACAAGGCCGAAGGTGCTGTGAAGGCGCTTCAGGGTCTTCTTATCCGCATAGGCACTGCGGCCGTCAGGGCCTGGGGCGGCGGCAGCCTCTCCCAGGTAGCGGAGCTCCCCCTGGTCCATTTCATCCAGGAGGGTGGCCAGGCGCAGGACAGTGGATTTGCCGCTGCCGGAGGGCCCGATAATGGAAACCACCTCCCCCTCCTCCACGGAGAAGGAGATGCCCTTCAGGACTTCCAGGTCCCCGAAGGCTTTGCGCATGTCTTTGATTTCCAGGATCTTCATGAGAACCCTCCCTTATCTGTAATAGGCGAAGCGCCGTTCCAGCCGCTCCATGCCCATGGCTACAATGAGATTGAAGATATAGTAGAAGAGACCCGCAACCATAAGAGGGACCATGGTGGTCTCTGCGGCGGCGATCTGCTTGGCTGCGGTGAACATCTCCACGATGGAAAGGACGAAAGCCAGAGAGGTATCCTTCACCAGGGTGATGGTCTCATTGGTGATGGAGGGCAGGACCCTGCGCACCACCTGAGGCAGGATGATGACGAAGAAGGTCTGGCTTCTGCTATAGCCCAGGACCTTGGCTGCTTCATACTGGCCCTTGGCCATGGACTGGATGCCCCCCCTGTAGATTTCCGCAAAATATGCGGCATAATTCAGGACGAAGGCCAGGATCACAGCCATGAAGCGGTAGCCGCTGCCTGTACGGATCCCCAGGAGGTAATAGGGGGCGAAGTACACCACGATGAGCTGGAGCATCAGGGGGGTGCCTCTCATGACGGAAATGTAGAATTTGGCCAGGGTCCGGATCAGGAAGTTCCGGGACATCCTGGCAAAGGAGAGGAAGAGCCCAAGGGGCAGGGAGAAGAGCAGAGTCAGGACGAAAATGAGGACAGTGGTGCCAAAGCCAGCGCCTAGTTTGGAGAAGAGCAGGGGATAATTCATCAGATACCTCCCGGATTGAGACTACAAACAGTATAAGGGATAAGAGGCTTCAGGTGCAAGAAAAAAGGGTGGAAGATTTCTTCCACCCTTCTGATCAGAACCTATTTCGTCAGGGAGACGAAGTCCTGCAGGTCCCATTCTCTGGCAATCTCCATGAAGGTGCCATCCTCCAGCATTTCGAAGAGGGTCTTCTGGACCTTGTCCCGGAGCTCTTCGTTGCCCAGAAGGAAGCCTACTCCGTACTGCTCTTCGGAGAGGTAATCCTCCAGGATGGTGTAGGCCCCGTCTTTTCTGGAATCGATCTGGGCTTTTGCCACCCCGATATCCATGGCGATGACGTCCACAGAACCCATTTCCAGTTCCAGGAAGGCTGTGTTGTAGTCTCCGAACTCGATGAGCTTGCCGAAGCTGGCGGTCAGAGCCTTATTGTCATCGCTGTTCAGGGCGGCCAGGGCGGAAGAGTCCTTCTGCACGGCTACGATCTTCCCGGCCATATCAGCCTGGCTGGCAATGCCGCTGTCCTTGGCTGTGACGAAGACCTGGCTGTTGTTCACGTAAGGAACGGTCCAGGTGTACTTGTCTTCCCGGCCGTTGATGGTGAAACCGTTCCAGATGCAGTCAATAGCTCCGGATTTCAGCTCCATATCCTTGGCATCCCAGTCAATGGGCTGCTTCACTAACTCCCAGCCGTTGCGCTCTGCTACTTCCTCAGCCAGATCCAGGTCGAAGCCTGTGTATTCTCCATCCTCATCAATAAAGCCATAAGGGGGGAATTCCGCATCGAAGCCAACGACGAATTTCTCTCCGTCATTCTTGTCGGAGCAGCCGGCCAGTACCAGGATTCCAGCCAGGACAAGGCCCATGAGGGCGCTTTTGATTTTCATCTTTTTCTTCCTCCATCTTCTTCCGGCATCCCTCAGGATGCCTCTTTTGTCATACCGTAAAATGATAGCATAAAAATCCCGGTTGTGCAATCTTAAGGCCCACGGAGAGGGCTTTTGATGGTATAATGGGGAAAATGTCCGGGAGGTCTTCATGAGAAGGAAGGATCTGGCCCTGGCTCTGCTTGTGGTGGGGATCTGGGGGTTGAATTTCACAGTGATCAAGCTGGGGCTTGGGGGGATGCCTCCCATGCTCCTTGTTTCCTTGCGCTTTACTTTTACAGTGTTGCCAGCCATCTTCTTTGTGAAGCGCCCCAGACTCCCCTGGGCCTATGTTCTGGCCTATGGCATGACCGCAGGAGCCGGGCAGTATACGGCGGATATCTATGCCCTGAAGCTGGGGATGCCTGCCGGCCTGGCTTCCGTCATCCTTCAGTCCCAGCTCTTCTTCACCCTGATCCTGGCTGCGGCTTTCCTCAAGGAGGGAATCCGGAAGCGGGAAGTGGCTGGGATGTTCCTGGGCGTCCTGGGCCTGGTCCTCATGGGCCTTCCCGGGAATCTGGGGCCTGTGCCCCTGCCGGCTCTTCTCCTGATGGTTCTGGCTGCAGTCTTCTGGGCTGCATCCAATATTGTGGTGCGGAAGGGCTCTCAGCTTCTGGCCCAGCGGGGGGAGAAGGGGGATGGCCTTTCCCTGGTGGTTTATGGCAGCCTCTTCGCCCTGCCCTTCTTTTATCTGGGCGCCCTGGCCATTGAGGGGCCTGAGGCCTTGGGAACAGCCCTCCTGGATCTGACCCCTGGCTATCTCTACTCCGTGGTGCATCTGGCGGCCTTCGGCACCCTTTTCGGCTTTGCCGCCTGGAATAAGCTCCTTTCCCGCTATCCTGCAGGAAAGGTGGCTTCCATCTCCCTCCTGGTTCCCGGGACGGGACTCCTGGGAGGCTGGCTGGTGATGGGGGAGGTCCTGAGCTTCATTCAGGTCATGGGAATCCTTCTGATCCTGGCAGGCCTGATCCTGGCCCATTTCGGCCTCCCAGGGAGAGGGAGGGAAAAGAAAGCCGGGAAGCAGGATAAGGAAGACAGGGGAAAAATCGTGAAGGAGGAAGCATAGGATGAACAATATGGCAAAGCAGCGCAGCATTGAGGAGGTCATCAGCAAGCCCGGAAGGCACTGGGTAGGGAACGGCTTTTATGTCCACAACTATTTCCCCATGGGGCGCAATCTCATGGAGCGTTTCAACCCCTTCTTCCTCCTGGACTATAACGAGGCCATGGAGTTCCCCGGAAGCAGAAGCCCCAGAGGGATCGGGGCTCATCCCCACAGGGGGATCGAGACCGTGTCCTTTTCTTTCCAGGGGGCTATCGAGCACCATGACAACCAGGGAAACCATGGGATCATCTGGCCCGGAGACGTCCAGTGGATGACTGCGGGAAAGGGGATCATGCATAAGGAATATCATGAGCAGGGCTACCGGGAAGCCGGGGGCGTCTTCCACATGGTGCAGCTCTGGGTGAATCTCCCTGCTTCTGCCAAATTCACAGAACCCGGGTACCAGGCGGTTCCAGGAGAAGCTATGGGTCTGGCTCTCCTGCCGGAGGGTGCCGGGGAGATCCGGGTGGTGGCTGGAACGTATCAGGGGGTTCAAGGACCGGCCCGCTCCTTCACGCCCATGAACGTCCTCCTTGGAAAGCTGGCCCCGGGAGGGGAGGCCGTCCTGCAGGAGCCAGGGGACTGGAACCTGGGGATCCTCCTTACTGCCGGAGCGGGGAAGGTTCAGGGACAGGACTTTGCAGAAGGGGATTTCCTCCTCTTTGCCAATGAGCTGGGGGAGGTCGTCCTGAAGGGGGGAGAAGAGGGCCTGTCCTTTCTGGTCCTTTCCGGCGAGCCTCTCCATGAGCCTATTGCGGCTGGGGGAGAGTTTGTGATGAATACCCGGGAGGAGCTGGAGGAGGCCTTTGAAGACAGGCGCCAGGGCCGCTTCGGCAGCCTGGATTTTTAGGTGAGGCTGATGGAAGAGCGGGTGAATGTGATTCTGGATTATGACGGTACCCTCCATGAGGCCCTGGCGATCTATGCCCCGGCTTTCCGGGGGATGGCTTCCTTCCTCCAGGAGAAGGGCTTCCTTCCTCCAGGGGAGTATGGGGATGAGTTCATCGCTCCCTTCCTGGGGCAGACCCGGGTGGCCATGTGGGAGTCCTTTCTGCCCGAGCTTCCGGAAGAAGTGCGGATGGAAGGGGAAGGAATTCTGGGCTCTTCCATGGCACGGGCCATAGAGGAGGGCCAGGCCCGTTTCTATCCAGGGGCACTGGAGGCCCTGGAGGAGATGAAGGCCCGGGGCTGGCGCCTCTTCATCCTCAGCAACTGCGTCACAGCCTATCTGGAGGCCCATCGCCAGGCCTTCCGGCTGGACCGCTTTATTACAGGGTACTATCCAGGGGAGGCCTATGGTTTCCGGCCTAAGGAGGAGATCCTGCCCCTGATTCTGGAGGCCTATCCCGGTCCCGGGGTGATGGTGGGGGACCGCATCCACGATATGAAAGCAGCTCTCCATAATGGGATTCCGGCCATTGCCTGCCTTTACGGGTATGGGAAGCTGGAGGAGTTTGCTTCTGCAGCTCTTCAGGTGTCTTCTCCCTTGGAGATTCCAGCCGGGGTGAAGGGGCTGGTGACCCATGTCTGAGGGGCTGGATATCCAGGCATTCCGGGAGGCTCTTCTCTCCTGGTATGAAGAAGCCCAGCGGGATCTGCCCTGGCGCAGGGAGCCGTCCCCCTATGGGACTTTCCTCTCGGAGATGATGCTCCAGCAGACCCGTGTGGATACGGTGATCCCCTATTACAAACGCTTTCTGGAGGCTTTTCCGGATTTCAGGGCCCTGGGGGAAGCGGAGGAGGAGGCGGTCCTTAAGGCCTGGGAGGGCCTGGGCTACTATTCCAGAGCCCGGAACCTCCGGAAGGCAGCCAAGCTGGTGATGGATCTGTATGAGGGGGTCCTCCCCTCGGATCCGGAGCTCTTGGGGAAGCTTCCCGGGGTGGGGGCCTATTCCAAGGGATCCATCGCCTCTATTGCCTTCGGCATCCCTGTGCCGGCGGTGGATGGGAATGTCCTCCGGGTACTGGCCAGGGTCTCGGGGAATCCCGGGGACCTGGGGGAGGCTGGAGTGAAGAAGGCCCTCACAGTCCTGGCCGGGGAGCTTGTTTCTCCAGCGCGTCCTGGGGACTTTAACCAGGGCCTCATGGAAATCGGGGCTCTGGTCTGCCTGCCTAATGGGGCCCCTCTCTGCGGGGCCTGCCCTCTCTTCCCTTTCTGTGTGGCAGGGAGGAAAGAACTGACAGG
>CAYMDI010000070.1:0-6577 GCA_964389165.1 uncultured Eubacteriales bacterium
TGGTCACAGCCGCATCCAGGCTTCCATCTTTCAGCATATGGTCCATGATTTCATGAGCTTCTTCTTCAGAACCCACCTTGATCAGTTCCAGTTCTGTAGCCACGTTGTGGCCGATGACCACTACATCGATATGGCTGTTCCGTTTGCTGGCCAGTTCCGCCCCTCGGACAACTTCCATCTCCCCGTGCTCGCTGCCCAGAGTGGTTACTCCGACCCGGGTCTTCCGTCCGAAGCTTCCTGTCTCCATGGCGTCAGCGATTTCAAGGAGTGTTTCCCTGACATAGCCTTTTACTTTCTCTTCCAACGCTGTCCGCCTCCTTACAGGCCCTGGGCCAGATTTTTCAGAGCTTCTGCAACAATGCTTCTGACTTCTTCCTTGCTGACGCTGGTCTGCTCTTCCAGACCCTGGTTCTCTTCCATCAGGAAGGATACCCCGTCAAAGAGGTTGGTCAGACGTCCCAGGAAGAGGCTTCCCTTGCCGATAATCATAGCCCGCTTATAATTCTTCTGCATGATCTCTTCCCTGGCGAACCCGATGTATGGGATCCCGGAAGGAATATGGCCCTGGGTGGGTGCATATCCCGGGAGGCCCTTTTCATTGACGACCTTCTCAATATCTTCTTTGAGGAAGTCCCCACGCTTCACCCCTAAGGCGGCAATCATCTTGAAGTTGGCCAGGGGGACATCCCCGGCTCCTGCAGGAACCGTGATTTCCGGATTCTGCAGTTCAGGAGAGAACTTGTCTACATCTTTAAGAGCGATATCCACCCGATCCAGAGGATCTGTCACAATAGCTGTAATGACAGCCTGAGGTGCAGAGCCGGCACCGATGGTGTGACGCCCTACAGCATCTGTACGGATGATGGGGTTCTTGCCATCATTTTCCGAAATGTGAATGGCGAAGGTGCCCAGGACATCCTCCAGGGCAGGCATATTCTTCTCAATATGGGATTTAGAGTTCATTCCCAGTTTGGCAGTGCTTCCTCCGGCCAGAACGACGACATTCTTGTAAATCCCTGCCTGGACCAGAGCCGCGCCTTCTACCAGGGCATGGACAGGTCCGGCACAGAAGCTTCTTGTATCGCTTCCTGTGGCATTGATGCAGCCGCAGATCTCGCCGATGGCTTTGGCCATATTCCCGCCGCCCCGCTGGTTCATGTCACCGACGGCTTCCTCAGAGGCCTCGATGATATAGTCCACTTCCTCAGGACGGAGATTGGTCTTGGTAAAGAGCTGGAGCATATTGGCTACAGCTGTGGCCTTGGAGGCCAGGTTTTCAAACATAACATGGGAGCTCAGGACAGCATCGAATTCATGAGCCCTTTTTACACAGCCTACCAGGCGTCCTGCATGGTAAAGCCCTTCCGCATGCTCATTCTGGACCATCTGCTCCAGTTCTGCGAAATCCACTCCTTTTGTATCCAGCTTCCCGAGAAGCTTATCTATGATCTGCAGTTCCTGCCTTTTTTCCAATTTAACTTTGGTAGCTCCCTGGAAGCTGTCTTCCAGAACCACCAGATCGAATACGTCCACAATCTTGATGAGTCCGATAAGCTCATCTTCCGTGTAGATGGAGCCGAAGGGCCCGTCTACAGAAGCAGCTGCCAGGTTATTCTCATACCAGGGGCGCTTGTGGCACTTCAGCAGCTCTGGTTTGACATTGCCGATATATACCTGATTCGGGGGATATTTCACCACTTCATCAAAGGACCTCAGGGCCTTCTGAAGGTTCTTGAAGTGCTCTGAATCCGGATTCTTCAGTCTTTCGGATGTCTGGTTTGTCCCTTGATGAACAGTCATCTCTGGCGCATGAAACAAGCTATAGCTTGCCCCCTTGATTACAGGGAAACTCATTATTAATACCCTCCTTAAAAACAGGGGATAGCCAAAAGGCTATCCCCCCCTTTTGTTAAAATACAGTCTGTTCAGTGACTGGTGTTTCCAGGGCCTGAAGGGCCTTGCGCACCAGCTTCCTTCTGAGCTCTTTCTCATCCACAGCATTAAGAGCCGGGTTGCCCAGGGGATAAGGGATTGCCACAGTAGGCACAATCCGGTTCGCTCCCACGGTGAGGGAGATGGGGACCACGGTGCACATATGCACAACCGGGAAGCCCGCTCTTTCGATTTCCTTTACCATCGTTGCCCCGCAACGAGTGCAGGTGCCTCAGGTAGAGGTGAGGATGACAGCGTCAACCCCGGCGGCCTTCAGATCTGCAGCGATTTCCGTAGCGAAAGCTTTGGAATTGGCCACAGCGGTTCCGTTTCCGACAGTGGTGTAATAAAAGTCATGAAGGCTGCCGATTTCTCCGGCTTTCTCCATTTCACGGAGCACATCCACAGGCAGAACTCTGTCCAGATCCTGATTCGCATAAACCGGGTCGTAGCCGCCGTGAGCGGTCTCCCCGTTTTCAGGGGTCAGATCGTCGATTCCAGCAATGGAATACTTCCCGTATTTTGAGGCGCTGGAGGCTTCGATATGGTCCGGATTCCCTTTGGGAACCGGTCCGCCGGAAGAGACCAGTGCGATCTTCGCCTTCTTGACATCAGCAACAGGGCTGGCCGGCTCGACCCGGTCAAAGACAGGCATGGGGTACTCTGTTACCAGCTCTTCCCCTTTCAGCTTCTTCACCAGCATGTTTACTGCCCGCTTGGCACCCCGATCTTCCATGAAGAGGTTCTTCCGGACTCCGCGTTCCAGGTATCCTTCCTCTTCAGGGGAGCCGATTGCTTCCTTGTTCCCCAGTTTCAGGGTCAGGGAAGCTATTTTGGCCAGGGCATCCTTCATACCCGCAGCAGAATTTGCTGTGCGGATCATATAGGCGTCCTTTTTGTACATGTCAGCCCCTGGATTCTCCTCATACATCCCTGTTACAACAGGGATGTTCAGGGTCTCAGAGACCGCTTTGCATACAGCGCCGCAGGCGACACCGTAGCGGCCGGCATTAAAGGCCGGTCCGGCGATGAAGATATCGGGGTTCTCCTCCTTCACCATTTTCAGAATGGCTGCAGTGGCCTCTTCAATGTTCTCATTGAAGTAAGAGTCGCCGCAGATGATTGTGGAGGTGATTTCCGCCTTGTCGCCGAAGGCTGCCTGAAGGCCCATTCCGGGGCCCTTTACTCCTTTTTCGATGACAGGAGCGAAATCAGCCTTGTCTTCACCACCAATTCCGCCATAGAATTGGTTAATATAGTGCACGATTTTAATACCCAAGGTATTGATCCTCCTTCATTTTGGATTTTACAGTTCTGATGTTAGGCTCTGAACTTGCTGACTGCTTCGTTCAACGCATCAACATCAAGGACCATTTCCATCATTCCGGCCTGATCATCGTATACGCCAGGATCTACAGAATCTTTCAGTTCGAATGCGTGGTATACAGGGAGTCCTAACTGGACTCCTGCTAAGGGACCTGCATAGGTGGGGTCTCCGGCGGTGACAGTCTCTGCGGCCAGAGCAGCTGCTTCAGCTTCTCCTGCGCCCAGTACCACTACCAGATCCTTTCCATACTCATCAGCCAGTGCTTTGATTCTGGCCTGATTTTCCAGGTCCATAGCGCCAGCGCTTGTTCAGACGAAGCATTCTGTAGTTGAGAATACGACTTCCGCGCCGGCTATGGTTTTGACCATTTCTTCGATTGCCTGTCCCGGTACGCCGTCACGGTCGCCCAGAATAGCAACTTTTTTGCCTTCTAACATAGCCTTTTCCTCCTTAAAATATTTTGTGAAACATTTGCAGCGCTATGGCTTTTCCAGGTCCCGGCTCTAGTAGGTTTTAGCGGAAAGATATCCGTACCCTACCTCGCTGGTAGCCCCTGTAATGGCCTGAAGCTCCACGGTGATGCTTCCATCAGCCCCAAGGCTTCCCTGGAAGCCTCCGGCGATGACTTCAGCCACTTCCGGATAGCCGATGACAGTCTTCATCACAGGCAGGCTGATGACTTCGTTGGCATTCCCTCCGGTGACCACAGCATCCCCAAGGGGAGTGGAGTCCGCCAGAGACTGGGAAGCCCCGTCCTGACCAGCATACTCATCTGTAATGAGGACAGTCTTGATGCCCTTTTTGGTGATTTTGTTGCAGTTCATAACCAGGTCCGCATCAGGATTACCGAATCCTTCTTCAGAAATGATCACCGCATCCGCTCCCAGGAATTCCACCAGTTTGGCTGTCATATTGGAAGAACGTTCCTTATCCATCAGGGTCACATTCTCATTGGTGACGACACAGCCAAGGAAGTTGAAATCCTTGCCATGACGGGCATAAAGCTCTTCAATCACCGGATGATTCATGTGTACATAGGAGGGGTTCTTGTCACAGGCAGAAACGCAGTTCCCGCTTGCGATAGCCCCATCGAATACCTCTGTGGGATACAGGAAGGTGGGAATGATTTTTTTCGCATCCACGCCATAGACATAAGTGTCATGGAGCAGGCCCTGGGTCTGCAGCATATATACATATACTACTTTCGGGAGGTCCGGATACATGCTGATCTGCTGGGCCAGGGGTTTGGTCTCATAGGTTCTGATCTCATCAGGCTTCGCATTGCGCCCGGCTTCCCCTACATAGATGTTCCCTCTGAATCCTGCAAGACGGACGATCTCCTCGTGCTCGTGCTGGCCGATCCCGTCAATAGGCTCGACTTTCAGGACGATGTTGCAGGTTTTGGAAAACGGGGTGTAATCCGCTCCGGGGCCGCTCATATCGATGATGCCCTCCTGGAAGCCGACGATCCGCCCTGTAGTTACCACAGCCGCCCCTTTCAGGACATGAGTGGTTCCGCTGCCTACCTGTTCAACGCCGCACATAAATCCTGGGAAAATGCCACCGGGGCCATCCACTTTCACGCGGGGCTCCAGGACATCTTTCACCGGAATTATCCGTGTCTCTTCTCCTGGTTTTGCTAAATATGCATCAACAGACGCAATCCGCTCATCATCACCAGCCGCTTTCAGAAGCTCTTCCTTGTTGAGGAATAGCACTCCGTCCCGGACTTCTGTGACAGAACCGAACTGTACATCCTTAATGTTGATGCTGCCGATATTCAACTGCAAAACCTTCACCTCCTCCATACCATAATATTATATAAAACTGTATCCAGTTATATATCCATAGAATCTTCAGGAGCCGCAAACTCACCGGGAACCAGACGCCACAAGGTCCGTCCCAGGCCCTCCAGGCCTGTTTCAAGAAGGCTGGCATCAATGACCTGGAAATCCTTTCGGATCCGCTCTCCTTCCGCACCCCAGTCCCGGAACGGACGCCTGAACTTGGCAGCCGTAGCCATAGCGCTCTCAATCAGCGCAAGGGAGTCCGGGTCCAATGCTCCCCAGGATTTCTCCAGCACAACGGATTTGAATTCCGTCTCATGGGGCTTCACGCTTCCGGCCAGAGGATGGGTAAGGATCCTGTGGCCCTGATGCACCAGATCCCGGATCCGCAGGAACACCGCATCCAGATCCCCTTCCACACGCATGGCGGGGTAACGCTCCCAGATCAGGGAATTGTTGGAAACAATGAAGATCTCTTTTCTCATCATACCCCTTGTGAAATTTGTTACATACATTCTTAAAATAAATACTTCCTCCCTTTGGCAAAAGCCACCATGAAAGAAAGTACAACCAAATTACCCTAGATTAATGATACTACAAAGGTATGAAAAGGTAAATGTTTTCAGTGAAGTTTCAGGATAATTTTTCCCCTGGTATAAAAATAACAGATAGGGAAAGAGTGGGCCTCCTTCCCTATCTGCATTACCATCCTCAAAAAGCCCCTTATTTCTTCCGGTTCTTGTACAGGGTCCTCTTCTCTTCCCCTACAATCAGCTTATTGATATTACTGCGATGCTTGTAGATGATGAAGGCTGCAGCCAATACACCGCCGAAGCGGGTAAAGCCCGAGACTTCCATCCCTGTGATAAAAGAGGGAAGAATCAGCAGGACCATGGCTGAGGCGGAGGCAATGATAGAGGCTAGGGATACATAGCCGAAAAGAAGGAGCATAATCGCGAAAATGGACAAAGCGATAAGCACAGGGCCAGGAGCCAGGAAGAGGAATACCCCTGCGCCTGTGGCCACGCCTTTTCCGCCCCGGAAGCCTGCAAAGACAGGATAAAGATGTCCCAGCACGGCAAGCAGGCCGGCAAAAAGCCCTACCAGCTCTCCTCCCAGAAGAAGCCCGAGGCCAGCAGCCAGAGCGCCCTTCCCGATATCACAGAGGATCACCGGAATCCCGATTTTAGGCCCAAGCAGCCGGATCACATTCGTGCCCCCGAGATTCCCGCTGCCATACTGGCGCACGTCCATGCCGCCAAAGCGCTTGCCGAAGATCAGGGCAAAGGGGACAGACCCCAGAAGATAGCCGGAAATGAGTCCCAGTACAGTGAGAAATACGTTCATGCCTTACTCCACAATATAGTTTCCAGGCATCAGCCCGTTCAGCTCCTCCAGGCTGGCATCTGCCAGGAAGCCTTCAATGATGCTCCGGCCCAGGGGATCCAGATCCGGCGTCAGGAAACGCTTCAATTCTTCCTTAAAGAAGTCTGTCAGAATCCGGGCTCCGGCCTTAAAGGCCTCATCTCCC
>CAYMDI010000071.1:0-6557 GCA_964389165.1 uncultured Eubacteriales bacterium
TGGTGGTGGCAGGATGGATCACAAGGGATTTGGCATCCGCCACATTGGCCAGGAGGGAGAAGATCTCCAGGGCGTCGATGAACTTCCGGGCTTCTTCCTGGCCCCCTTCCAGTTCGAAGGTGAAGATGGAACCGGCCCCTCTGGGGAAGTATTTCTGATACAGGCTGTGATAAGGGCTCCCGGAGAGGGCAGGATGATGGACCTTGACAACCTCAGGCCGCCCTTCCAGCCATTTGGCCACTTTCAGGGCATTTTCCACATGGCGCTCCACCCGGAGGGAGAGGGTTTCCAGACCCTGGAGAAGGAGGAAGGAGTTGAAGGGGCTGATAGCCGCCCCTGTATCCCGGAGAAGGGTCGTGCGGATTTTGATGATATAAGCCAGGGGGCCTGCCACATCGGTGAAGACAGCCCCGTGATAGCTGGGGTTGGGCCCGGAAAGGCCGGGGAATTTCCCGGAAGCGGCCCAGTCGAAGGTTCCCCCATCCACGATGATCCCTCCCAGAGAGGTCCCATGACCCCCGATAAACTTGGTCGCAGAGTGGACCACCACATCAGCCCCATGCTCCAAGGGACGGAAGAGGTAGGGGGTTGCAAAGGTATTGTCCACAATCAGGGGGATGCCGCTGCTGTGGGCGATAGCGCTAAGGGTCTCAATATCCGCGACGCTGGAGTTGGGGTTCCCCAGGGTCTCGACAAAAAGAGCTTTGGTATTAGGACGGATAGCGGCCTTCACCTCTTCCGGATAATCTGTGTCCACAAAGGTGGTTTCCACGCCCAGTTCCGGGAGGGTATTAGCAAAGAGGTTGTAGGTGCCTCCATAGAGTTTCTTGTCTGTAACTACATGGTCTCCGGCCACGGCGATATTCAGGATCGCGTAGGTGATGGCGGAGGATCCGGAAGCCACTGCCAGAGCCGCAGCCCCACCTTCCAGGGCGGCGACCCGCCTCTCCAGGACGTCGCTTGTGGGGTTCATCAGGCGGGTATAGATATTCCCCGGTTCGGAAAGGGCAAAGCGCCCTGCTGCTGTATCAAAGTCCTTAAAGACATAGCTGGTGGTCTGGTAAATGGGCACGGCCCGGGAATCTGTGCTCTGATCAGCCTCTTCCTGTCCGGCATGGAGCTGAAGGGTTTCGAATTTTCTGTTTTCACTCATATTTCTTCCTCATTTCTTCCGCTTCTCCAGCGGATCTGTATTTATCGGTCTTCATTTTCAAGGGCTGCATCAACAGCACATGGGGCCCCTCTGGGACTTTGTCCAGTATTCTCTTTTCATAAAGGCACCTCCAATCCTTGTTTTCCTATCTGATAACTATGTTTTAGATTATATGCTCCAGGACAGCCCTTGTCAAGAGCTTTCCCCAAAAAAATACAGAGCCATGTAATGGCTCTGTAAGGCATCTTCAGATGGAGTATTCGATGGCATCCTGCAGGTGGCTGCGCTCAACCTGGATCAGCTCCTCCAAGGTGTGGGCTTCCAGATAATTGTTCACCACCTCCGCCAGGCCTTCCCACAAGCCCAGGGTTGCGCACTGATGACGGCGCTGGCACTTGTTCTCCTCCTCCTCCAGGCAGGCTACCGGGGCTACAGAGCCCTCAGTCGCCCGGAGGATCTCCGCCACCGTATAATCTGCGGCTTCCTTCTGCAGGCGGTAGCCTCCTTTGGCTCCCCTGGAGCTGAGGAGCAGCCCGCTTTTCTGCAGCCCGGAGATGATCTGTTCCAGGTATTTCAGAGAGATTTCCTGACGTCTGGCGATATCCTTGAGGCGGACATACTGGTCCTTGTGGAGGCCGATATCGATCATGAGACGGATGGCATAACGGCCTTTTGTAGATATTTTCATGGTTCACCCTCCTGTTATATGCCCATTATACTACCTGGAAAGTAGGAATACAAGAAAAAAGAGCCCCGGGGTTCCGGGGCGCCTTTCAAAAGGAGGAGGTTGATAAAAAACAAGGGAGGGACCAGCTCCCATGACAGTATCCTATCCCCGGCAGCTGAAAACTATATGAAAATTCCCTGAAAATCCGGGAAAACATGTTATACTTACATATCATATACCCCCACAGATCAGAGGAAGGAGGGAATTCCATGGAAATAGATGATTTTATCGCTACCATCGATATCCGGCAGGTGAGCATGAAGGCCTGTGTTGCCATGTATGTCCAGGAGAAGAGCCGCCTGGGCCTTGGCGGGGGCGTGACCCTGGCAGAGGTGATCAACCTCCAGACCGCATATATCGACAGCCTCAGAGAAGCCCTTTTCTCTTCTGAGGACAAGTAGAAGCAGAAGCAAAAACCCCAACAGACGGGAAATACAGCCGGGATAGGGACGGAAAGGAGGATGGAGATGAACAGCGACGCAATAGGGATTGATAAAAGCTTCCAGCGTTTCCTATGGGCCATTGCCGCCATCGGACTCATCCTCCTCCTGGCTGGCCTTTCCATGCTCTTCCGGGTGAGGGATGATTACCGCACCAGCGTCCTGGAAGAGGCCAGCGCCAATGCAAGGGCCTACGGGAAGTATCTGGAGACGGCCATGAAGGCCAAAGCCCTTACAGACGAACTCCTGGACCAGCGTCTGGAAGGGGGGGTGAAGTCCGCCGCCCTCTTCTGGCCGGAACAGGAGATTTCCGGCACCCTGATGGAATCCCTGGGGCTGGATGATCTCTATCTCTATGACGAGAACGGTGTGATCATTGCTTCTGGAAAGGGCACCTATCTGGGCTGGACTGCCTATCCCGGACATCCGGTACGGGATTTCATGGATAGCGGGGAAACCTTCCGTATTGAGGAGATCCGGGAGGATACCGAATCCCACCTTACCTTTAAGTTTGCCTACAGCCGCCTCCCCGGGGGAGGCTTCCTCCAGGGAGGGATTCTTGCTGATAATATCGTGGCTTTGCAGGAGGACTTCCAGACAGAGAACCTCCTGCGGGACATCATGAACCGCAATATCCTGCAGATTACCCAGGCGGCTTTCATCGACAAGGAGGATCAGATCCAGGTTGTGGGGAATTCTCCCGCAGGCATCCGGGAACTCCTGACTCCGGAGGCGCTCCAGGCCATGGACCGCGGGGATACCTACAGCTGGGAGATTCCCGGGGAGTTCCTTCAGGTCCAGATTCCCATCATCGCCGGGGGCAGCTATGCCGGAAACCTCCTTCTCCAGTACAGCCTGGAAGGGGTTCAAGGGGTCACCCAGAACATCCTGGTGACCGGCCTTTTCGCCCTGACCCTGATCCTCCTGACCCTGGCCCTGGCCCTGCGTACAGCCTACAAAGGCAACAAGCGCCTTCGCTTCCTGGCGTACCACAAGCCTCTTACCGGCCTTCCCAACAAACAGGCCTACCGGGAATTCATCCAGAACCCGGAAAACCGCAGTGAAGCCCCTGGGCTTCACGGGATGATCCTGGTGAATTACAGGAACTTCAAAGGCACCAACCTGGCTTATGGACACAGCTACGGGGACCGCATGATCCGCCTTCTGGGTGAGACCCTGAATACCCGGCGCCCCAGCGGCAGCAGCCTCTTCCACCTGACCGGGGACCGCTTCCTTCTGGTCCTCCGGAACTACGGGGATAAGAAGGCCCTGGAAACCCTGGCAGGAAGCCTCCTTCTGGACCTTGAGGCAGCCCTGGCCAGCTTCGCTATGGGCTGCAGTCTGGGAATCCTGGAATACATGTCAGCCCGCCATGACCCGGATACTCTGATCCGCTATGGGGAACTGGCTGCCCGTGCTGCGGATCCTGAAGTCCCCTTCAGCTATGCCTTCTTCAGCAATGCCATGAATGACGCCCTGGACCGGGAGGTGGCCATCGAGCAGGAGCTGCGGATGCTCCTCCAGGGGGATCAGGACGCCCCTTCCTTCTATCTGGAATATCAGCCGTTATATGAGGGGGAAACCATGAAGATCCATGGCTTCGAAGCCCTGGCCCGCCTGCACAGCCCCAGACTGGGGCGGATCCCTCCGGATGAGTTCATCCCTGCTGCAGAACGCACACAGCTTATCTATCCCCTGGGAGGCCTGATCCTGAAGATGGCTGCTGCCTTTTCCCGGGACCTCCGGAACCCCAGGCTCCGGACTCACATCAACGTCTCCACCCTGCAGATCCTCCGGGAGGATTTCCCAGCCACCTTCTTCCGGATCATCCGCCGGGAAGGGGCCCATCCAGAAGAGCTGGGGATCGAACTCACAGAATCAGTTTTTGCAGAAAGCCATCAGGTTCTGAACCGGCGCCTCCAGCCCTTCCGCAAGGAAGGAGTCCTGATTTCCCTTGATGATTTCGGCACAGGCTATTCCTCCTTCTCCAGAGAAGAGGATCTGGGGGCAGACCACCTGAAGATTGACAAGAGCTTCCTGGACCGCCTCCTGGAGAAGCCCAAAGAGAAATCCATTCTGGGAGATATGATCTCCATGGCCCACAAGCTCGGTTACCAGGTGGTGGCGGAAGGGGTTGAGGTACAGCAACAGCTGGACTACCTCCTGGATGCAGGCTGCGATTATCTCCAGGGGTATCTCCTCTCCCGGCCTCTCTCCCGGGAGCAGGCCCTGAAGGCCGCCCAGGATGATGTGGAAATGGAAAACATCTAAGGGAAAAGAAAGAGGAGGGTTCTTTGTGAACCCTCCTCTTTCTTTTCCCTATTTCCAGTAATCCAGGTGGGGAGCCAGGATTTCCTCTTCCAATTCAGGGAAGGGGCCGATGACCGTGATATCCTTCTGCCCCCGGGCGAAGACCTCCCGGCAGGAGAGGCTCATCGTGGGATTCTGGGGGTTGTCTCCGGTAAGCTCCAGCAGCTTCTCTTCCGTAGCCCCGAAGACCACCGTCCCCACACCTCCCCAGTAGATGGCCCCGGAGCACATGGCACAGGGCTCGAAGGTGGTGTAGAAGGTGCAGTCCTTCAGATAATCCTTGCTGTAGGTCTTGGAGGCTCTGGCCATAAGGGCAGTTTCCGCATGGCCGGTGCACTCTCCGCTGGAGATCTCGATATTCCCCTGCTTCACAAGGATCTCTCCCTCCGGACTGACAAGAAGGGCGCCAAAGGGGGTATTCCCGCTCTCTCTGGATTCCCAGCTGACTGCAACCGCTTCCCTGAGATATTCCTGATGGCTTCTTTTCATGTGAACAACCTGCTCTTTCTTTTTTCATAAAGAAAACGGGCACATAAAACAAAAGGAGTTATGCGCCCGATTCTATCTCATTCATTCGCAAATCTTTACGATATTGTCTGACTGCTGCTTCCTACTTGGGGAAAGCCTCATTGTAGATTTTGGTTACGTCGATCTTCCCGGACTTCACGTCTTTGTAGATGGCTTCCACTTTGTCCTTCACTTTGGCAATATCTGGCTGGGTCTCGCTGAAAGTGATGGTTACAACATCTTCCGCAACCCCGCTGATGAAGTTGTCCGCTTTGAAGTCCCCTTCTACCAGATAGCCTACGACAGTAGCCATGGCTTTGACCATGCTGACATTAGCGGAGAAGGCCAGGTTATCCTTGTAGGTACCCATGAGGGATGCGGCATTGGCGCCGATGGAAACCCCTCCTTTGTCCTTGGTAGCCTCGAAGCCGCCTTTGGTGGCAGCGTTGGCTGTGGACATGATGATGGTAGCACCCTGGTTAATGAAGGTGATAGCCTGCTCTTTCAGCTTGTTGATATCGTCAAAGCTGCCTGTGTAGGCGCTGAGGACATTGATGGTGGGATCCACATAGTGGACGCCTGCCTCAAAGCCTTCAATTGTGGTTTTGATGGCTGGAATCTGCAGGCCCCCTACAGCACCAACAGTCTTGCTGCCCTGGTTCTGAGCGATGTAGCCGGCAGTCACACCCTGGAGGAAGCCCTGCTGAACGCCGTCAGCCAGGATCCCGGAGATATTTTTGCCATTGGTCACATCAGCCGTACGGTCTGAGCTGGAGATAAAGAACTGTACATCGGGATAATCCGCAGCCACTTCCTCAACAGCATCCTTGAACTCCATGCCATGGGCCAGAATCACATTGTATCCGTCTTTGGCATAAGTCCGGATGATCTGGTTGTACTGAGCCACCTGGGTGTTCTCATTATAGGCCACTTCAGCTCCGTAGGCCTTTTCAATTTCCTTCAGGCCTTCATAGCCGATCTGGCACCAGCCATTATCGTTAATGGTCCCGGTGATGACCAGAGCTACCCGGAGATCTTCCTGAGCCTCTTTCTCTTCTTCCCCGCCGCAGGCTGTGGCAAAAAGGGCCAGGACCAGCAGGACTGCAGGAATCATCCATTTTTTCATTGTACTTCCTCCTTTTTTTCATTAAGTATGACTTAACAAAACCTATATTATCAGCCGGAAAAGATTGTGTCAAGAGAAATTATTAAGATTATGTATGATTTATTCTCTTTTTGTTTATTCCATGCTATACTGAGGAAAATGAAACCAGCAGAGGAGCGGTCTAATGGAAAAACCACCCGTCAAACTATCCACTAAAGTACTGAAAGAACTCCTGACCCTGCTCCGGGAAGGCTTCTTTGGGGATGCAGAGACTCTCCCCCGGGAGGAGGACCTGGCCAAGATCCTGCAGGTGAG
>CAYMDI010000072.1:0-6426 GCA_964389165.1 uncultured Eubacteriales bacterium
TCTCACAAGCTGTCTGGCTTCGCTTCTGGTGGATGCCAGACCGAGACGGTAGACTACGTTATCCATCCGCCGCTCCAGAAGGATCAGGAGGTTCTCACCGGTGATGCCCTTCTGCCGCTCTGCCTCGCTATAGTAGTTGCGGAAGGGTTTTTCCAGTACGCCATAGATTCTTCTTACAGACTGTTTAGCTCTCAGCTGAATGTTGTATTCAGACATTTTCTTTCTGCTCTGGCCGTGCTGACCGGGTGCATAGGCCCTTCTTTCCAGGGCGCATTTTCCGGAATAGCAGCGGTCGGATTTCAGATAAAGCTTGGTGCCTTCCCTGCGGCAAAGCCGGCAGGCAGGTCCTTTGTATCTTGCCATATTCTCTTTCCCTCCCCTTATACTCTTCTGCGCTTCGGCGGTCTGCAGCCGTTATGCGGAATGGGTGTGACGTCTTTAATCATTGCCACTTCGATTCCAGCAACCTGTAAGGCACGGATCGCTGTTTCACGGCCGGAGCCCGGCCCCTTCACGTAGCAGTCCACTTCTTTCAAGCCATGCTCTTTGGCGCCTTCAGCTGCTTTCTCAGCAGCCATCTGGGCAGCATAAGGAGTGCTCTTCCTGGACCCTTTGAAACCGAGGGATCCGGCGCTGGACCAGGAAAGGGTATTCCCTTCCTTGTCCGTAATGGTGACAATTGTGTTATTGAAGGTAGACTGGATATGGGCGATCCCGGTGTCTACTTTTCTCTTGTCCTTCTTTTTAGTGCGGGTTCTTGTTTTCCCTGCCATCAGACATTACCTCCTTATTTCTTCTTCGCAACAGCGCCGCGGTTGGGGCCTTTTCTTGTTCTGGCGTTGTTCTTGGTATTCTGTCCCCGGACAGGCAGCCCTCTTCTGTGGCGGATGCCCCGGTAGGAATTGATTTCGATGAGCCGTTTGATGTTCAGGGAGACTTCTCTTCTCAGATCCCCTTCTACATTGTAGTTGCTGGAGATCTCATCACGGATCTTATTGATTTCCTCTTCTGAGAGATCTTTGACCCGTTTATCTGGGTCGATTCCTGCTGCAGCAAGAATTTTGTTCGCGGTTACACGTCCAATACCGAAAACATAGGTGAGGGAGACCTCTACCCGTTTGTCTTTTGGTATATCAACACCTGCGATACGTGCCATTTTTACACCTCCACTTACTCTTTAGCCTTGTCTTTGCTTATGCTTGGTATTTTCGCAAATCACCATGACTTTGCCTTTACGCTTAATGACCTTGCATTTTTCACAAATGGGCTTAACTGATGCTCTGACTTTCATTTTTAAACCCTCCTTCTTTATTTGAACCGATAGGTGATTCGTCCCTTTGTCAAATCATAAGGGGACAGTTCCAGTCTCACTCTGTCTCCCGGCAGGATCCTGATGAAGTTCACCCGGATCTTCCCGGAGATATGCGCTAAGACCTGATGACCATTATCCAATTTCACTTTGAACATTGCATTGGGGAGGGAATCCAGTATGACTCCTTCCACTTCAATTACATCTTGTTTGGACACTAAATCATCTCCTTTATCTTCTTTACCTGAAACTCCCTTATGAGAGGGGCGATTTCACTGTCCTGGCGCAATCTGCGTCCGTGGCAGCTTTTTTCCAGCATACAATTCATTATATCATGAAATGCACTCTGTACAAAGTGTTTCTTTCGGGGCTTCATCCGGCCACTGCCGGAGCCACAAGACACAAACTGCCGGTTGTTGTCAAACTTCAGGACTGCTGCTTCACAATCCTTGGTGCTGCCCTCCGGAACGTTGATTCTGCCTGCTGTACTAGTCATGAGACTGCACCTTGGTCAGAATCTCAGGTCCATCCTCTGTAATGAGGATTGTATGCTCGTAATGAGCAGAGGGCAATTTATCCATGGTGACAACGGTCCAGCCGTCTTCCAGAATTTCCACAGAGGGTCCTCCCATATTCACCATGGGTTCTATCGCTAAGGTCATACCAGGTTCCAGCAAGGGCCCGCGGCCTGGTGGTCCATAGTTGGGAATAGCTGGGTCTTCATGAAGATCCCTTCCGATTCCGTGTCCTACAAACTCCCTGACGACGGAAAATCCCGCCTCGGTTACCACTTGTTCTATGGAATGTGAGATATCGCTGAGACGGTTGCCAGCCTTTGCCATGGCAATGCCTTTGTAGAAGCTGTCCTCGGTGACTTGAATCAGCCGGGCCTTTTCTGCACTGACACTGCCTACTGCCGCGGTAAAGGCTGCATCCCCATGATATCCCAGGTAGAAGGCTCCTGCGTCAATACTGACGATTTCGCCCTGGACCAGCTTACGCCTGTCCGGTATGCCATGGATAACTGCTTCATCCACAGAGATGCACAGGGTTCCGGGGAAACCGCCATAGCCCTTAAAGCTAGGCACTGCACCGGATTGCCGGATGAGCTTCTCTGCGAATCGGTCTAGTTCTATGAGGCTGATCCCTGGGGCGATCAGCTTCCGTAATTCTTCGTGGACCATTGCCACGATCCCACAGGCTTCTCTCATTTTGCGGATGCCGTCCTGGTTCTTAATGGTAATCACTTGGAATCCCCTTCCAGGCACTTTACAATGGCTTCCGCCGCATTCTGGACATTCACATCCCCGCTGATGTTGCAAAGGAGTCCTTTGCCATGATAATAGTCAATCAGGGGCTTTGTCTTGTCCTCGTAGACTTCGATCCGTTCTAAGACGGTCTTGCTGTCATCGTCCTCACGGACGGACAGGGGGCTTCCGCACTGATCGCAGATGCCCTGTGCTTTTGGAGGATTGGACGCCTTATTGAAGGAGGCGCCGCAATTTCTGCACAATAGTCTCTGGCTGAGTCTGGCAATGACGACATCATGGGCCACATCCAGGTTGATTACCTTATCCAGATGGAGTCCCTTGCCTTGGAGATATTTCTCCAGGGCTTCTCCCTGGGCAATCGTCCTTGGGTATCCGTCAAGGATAAAGCCATTGCTGCAATCATCTCCATCCAGGCGATGGCATACCACCGCGTTGGTCAGATCATCTGATACCAGCTGTCCTTTGTTCATGGCTTCCCTTAGCCGGGCCCCATCCTCGTCATTTCCCGCCATTGCTGCTCGGAAGATGTCCCCGGATGAAATATGCGGAATGCTGTACTTTTCAGCCAGAATCTTCGCCTGGGTCCCTTTCCCGGAACCGGGAGGGCCCATCAGAATAAGATGCATTACTTCATGAATCCCTGGTAGTGGCGGATCAGCAGCTGGGACTCCATCTGCTTCATCGTATCCAGTGCCACACCAACGGCAATCAGCAGGCTTGTTCCTCCAAACTGCAGGGTGGTTCCTCCTACCATGCCCCCCAGTATGTTGGGAATGACCGCAACAACGGCCAGGAACAGCGCACCAAACAGGGTAATCCGGTTGAGGATTTTGTTAAAGGCCTCCACAGTAGGCCTTCCGGGACGGATCCCAGGAATGAATCCACCGTTTTTCTTCAGGTTGTCCGCAACATCTCCTGTATTGAAGGCGATGAGGGAGTAGAAGAAGGTGAAGATGACAATAAAGAAGATATATAGCACAGTATAGACAGGCGTATTCACCCCTAACCATTTATTGAACCATGCTGCAAAGGAGCTTTCGCTGAAGAACATGGATATGATTGTGCCTGGCAGGACCAGGATGGATGAGGCGAAGATGATGGGGATGACCCCTGCCTGATTCAGCTTCATGGGAATGAAGCTGCTCTGGCCGCCGTACATTTTCCGGCCTACGACCTTCTTGGCATAATGGATGGGCACCTTCCGCTCGGCCTGTGTCACAAAGATGATTCCGATGACTGCCAGGAGCAGGGTTATGGGAAGGAGCACTGCCATATAGAAGCTGAAGTCTTTGTAGAAGACGCTCCCGGAACCCACAAAGGTATTGATGACCGCTGCGACGCTGGCAGGAATCTGAGCGACGATCCCGATAAAGATGATCAGGGATATTCCGTTGCCGATTCCCCGCTCATTAATCTGCTCTCCAAGCCACATCAGAAGCATGGTCCCCGCTGTAAGGGTGGCGATGCTCACCATCCAGGTGAAAAAGCCTCCATCTGTAAAGGCATTATAGGTATCGATAAAGATGGTGATCCCTACAGCCTGGACAAAGGCCAGCGCCACGGACATATAACGGGTCCATTGTGCTACCTGCTTGTGGTCATCCTTGGAAATCTGCTTCAGGCGGTCGAAGACTGCCGTCAGCAGAGTCATGATGATTGAGGCATTAATGTACGGAGTGATGGAAAGGGCGAAAATGGAGAATCTGCTTAAAGAACCACCGGAAAAGGTGTTCATAATGTTAAGGATTCCGTTGCCCTGGAAGATGCTCTCCAGGAACTGGGCATTGACGCCGGGAACCGGAATGAAGCTGCCAAACCGGACCAGCAGAAGTATCAGGAGGGTGAAGATGATCTTCCCCCGGATTTCCTTGACCTTTAATGCATTTCTTACCGTTTCCAGCATGTTAGATTACCTCGACTTTTCCTCCGGCAGCTTCGATTTTCTGTCTTGCACTCTCGCTGATCACGGCGCACTGCACGGTTAACGCTTTGCTCAGCTCCCCGTTTCCGAGAATTTTGATACCGGAAAGGGCTTTATTGACGATCCTTCTTGCCAGGATCTCTTCAGCAGTGACCACTGCACCGTCTTCGAAAACGTTCAGGGACTCTACATTCACAATAGCGTAATTTCTGGCAAAGATATTAGTGAATCCGCGTTTGGGGACCCTGCGGACTAATGGCATCTGTCCCCCTTCAAAGCCCAGTTTCGCGCTGTATCCAGATCTGGATTTCTGCCCGTCCTGTCCCCGTCCGGAGCGTCCGCCAGTACCGGAACCGATACCGCGTCCTACCCGCTTGGAAACTTTCTTGGAACCTGCAGCGGGGCTCATTTCATGAAGCTTCATGTCAGACCTCCTATAATTCTTCCGCTTTGACCAGATGGGCGACCTTTTTGATCTTCCCTTCAATATCCGGTGTCAGCTTATGTACTGCCTGGCTGTTGATTTTTCCCAGTCCGAGGGCTTTTACGGTATCCCTCTGTCTCTGAGGATGGCCGATGACGCTTTTCACCAAAGTAATGCGAACTTCTTTCATCTTCCTGCCTCCTACTTCCACAGTTCCGCAACGGTCTTGCCGCGCAGTCTGGCTACTTCTCCTGCTCTTTTGAGGGAAGCCAGTCCGGCAAGGGTGGCGTAAACCATGTTGTTCTTATTGGATGAGCCCTGGGATTTGGTCAGAATGTTCTTGATCCCTGCTGCTTCAAGGACTGCTCTGGCAGGGCCTCCGGCGATAACACCGGTACCTTCTGCAGCAGGCTTCATCCATACAGCTCCTGCACCGAATTTCCCGATCACTTCATGAGGGATCGTATGGTTGACCATAGGCACATTAATCAGGTTCTTCTTTGCATCTTCCACAGCTTTTTTAATGGCTACAGGAACTTCCTGGGCCTTGCCATGTCCGACGCCTACCCGGCCTTCACCGTCGCCGATGACCACCAGAGCGCTAAAGCTGAACCGGCGGCCGCCTTTGACAACTTTGGCAACCCGGTTGATATGTACGACTTTCTCAGTAAACTCTTGTTTCTTCTCTTCAGCGTGCACGTGTTTCCCTCCTTTACTTAGAATTCTAAGCCGCCTTCTCTGGCACCATCGGCCAGAGCCTGGACTTTGCCGTGATAGATATAGCCGCTACGGTCGAATACAACCGACTTCAGGCCTGCTTTCAGGGCTTTTTCTGCAATGAGCTTGCCGACTTCTGCGGCCACCTCTTTATTGTTGCTGTTCTTTTTCAGCTCCAGTGAGGAAGCGGCTACCAGGGTGTGTCCTGCATCATCATTGATGATCTGAGCATGAATATGCTTCTGGCTGCGGAAGACACACAGTCTGGGGCACTCAGCGGTGCCATGGATTTTATTGCGGATCCTTCTGTGCTTTTTCACACGGATCGCTTTTCTATCAATGCTTTTAATCAAAATCCTTTACTCCTTTCACTCTTATTTGGAGCCAGTCTTACCGACTTTGCGCTTGATCTTCTCATCAGCATACTTGATGCCTTTGCCTTTGTAGGGCTCCGGCGGGCGCACCTTGCGGATGTTTGCGGCAAAAGCCCCTACCATCTGCTTGTCGATGCCGCTGATCGCGATTTTGGTAGGCTGGGGAACATCCACAGTGAGCCCTGCGGGAATTTCCATCTCTACTGGATGAGAATAACCTGCATTGATCACCAGGGTGTTGCCGGAAACGCTGGATTTGTATCCGACCCCTACCATCTCAAGATTTTTGGTGAATTTCGCGCTTACCCCGGTAACCATGTTCTGGATCAGGGCTCTGGTCAGTCCGTGAAGGGATTTATTCTCCTTGGAATCATTGGGGCGCTCTACAGTGAGGACCCCTTCGCTAAGGG
>CAYMDI010000073.1:0-6396 GCA_964389165.1 uncultured Eubacteriales bacterium
ATTGGAAACAACATGATGGCTGTCTGCGGAATATTTGTCCTCATTAACCCCAAGAACGATGGTGAGGTCTTCATTTTTAGCCGGAGCGGAAATGATGACTTTCTTCACAGTCCCCCCCAGATGAGCTTTGGCTTTTTCGGCATCAGTAAAAAATCCTGTGGATTCGATGACGATTTCAGCCCCGACGCTGCTCCAGTCAATGGCAGCAGGGTCCTTTTCGGAGAATACCCGGATCTTTTTGCCGTCTACGGTCATCTGGCCTTTACCGGCTTCAACTGTTCCGGGGAAGGTGTTATGGACGGAATCATACTTGAAGAGATGCGCATTTGTCTCTTCGTCAGCAAGGTCGTTGATGGCAACCACCTCGATATCTGCTCTCTGAACGGCTGCGCGAAGCACCATTCTGCCAATTCTGCCAAAACCATTAATCCCGATTTTCAACATGTTGAATTCCTCCTTTTAATTAGACTATACATATCATTATACACTAGCGCCAGGTTCTTTAAAAGTCATTCCCCTGTAAATTTGCTCATGAGGATTCCTGCTGCAACCCCTGCATTCAGGGACTCCATAGGGCCTGGCATGGGGATTGTCACTCCCTGATCCATAATCTCTCTGAAATCTTCGGAAAGCCCCTTGTTTTCCCCACCTATGCCAAGGACCCATTTGCCTGTGGGCTGCCATTCCTGAAAGGGGATTCCTGTCAGGTCCCCTCCTGCAATCCGGTAGCCATGTTTCTGGAGAAGGCGGAGCTCCTTGCAGGTGCCTTCCATAATCTTCAGGGGAAACAGGCCGCCTAAAGTGCTCCGGAGGACCTTCTCGTTATACAGGTCCACGGTTCCGTTTCCCAGGATGATCCCATAGATCCCGAAGGCCGTAGCCGTACGCAGGATGGTACCGAGATTGCCCGGGTCCTGGATTCCATCCAGAAAAAGGATCCGCTCCTCCGTCAGGAGCTCTCTCAGACTGTTCTTTTTGCTGATGAAAACCCCCAGAATCCCCATTGAGTTCTCTGTTGCAGTCAGTTTCTGAAAGGCCTTTTCTGTCAGAATATACGCCGCAATCCCCGGGAGGTGCTGCTGGTAGCCTTCCGGAACAGCAGTCCCTTCTCGGAAGAGAATCGCCTGAGGCCGGACACCCTGATCCAATGCTTCCTGGATACCTCTAGCGCTTTCCAGGAGGAAGGCCCCCTGTTCCTTGCGGTACTTTTTCTGCTTCAGTCTGGCCCATTGCTGGACTTTCGGATTATCCGCAGATATGATTCGTTCCAATTCTTCCTCCTGTAAAAAAAAAGACTGTTTTCACAGTCTTATTTCAAGGCGCTTTTCGCTACTTCGGCAACTTCTTTGAAGCCAGCTTCATCTCTTACAGCCAGTTCAGCCAGCATCTTCCGATTAATGGCGACTCCGGCGATTTTCAGCCCATTGATGAGCTTGCTGTAGGAAAGTCCGTTGAGTCTTGCTGCAGCATTGATTCTGGCAATCCAGAGCTTCCTGAAGTCTCCCTGGCGCTTCTTCCTGTGAGCATAGGAGTAGCTGAGGGATTTCATTACCTGTTCATTGGCCGGACGGTACAGTTTGGACTTGGAGCCAAAGTACCCCTTTGCCAGATTCAGGATTTTCTTATGCCGCTTATGCAGCGAGGTGCTTGATTTCACACGAGCCATTTCTTAATCCTCCTTCTTCTCTTCTTACGCGTAGGGAAGCAGCTTTTTAATATTCTTCTGCTCCGTTTTGTTCAGAACGATGGTACCCCGGAGCTGGCGCTTCCGTTTGGGGCTTTTCTTTTCCAGAATGTGGCTTTTGTTCGCCTGGGAGCGCTTGAAAAGACCGGTACCGGTTTTCTTAAAGCGTTTTGCTGCACCTCTGTGGGTTTTCATTTTCGGCATTTCATATCCCTCCTTTATTTCTCGCTTTTCGGGGACAGGATCATAATCATGTTCCGCCCCTCCGCCTTAGGCATTCTCTCTACTACTGCAACATCTTTAAGACGCTCAGCAGTTTTATTGCAGATTACGGCACCCAGTTCCGGATGGGCCATTTCCCGCCCTCGGAACATGATGGTGACCTTCACCTTATGGCCTTCTGTCAGGAATTTCTCCGCATTTTTGGTTTTAACCTGGAAATCATGATCCTCGATGTTCAGCCGCATTTTGACCTCTTTAAGGGAGACCTGCTTCTGCTTCTTCTTGGCATCCTTCTCCTTTTTGGCCTGATCGAACTTGAACTTCCCGTAGTTCATGATCCTGCAGACAGGAGGCTTTGAATTGGGGGATACTTCCACCAAGTCCAAACCTTTTGACTGAGCCAGTTTAAGAGCCTCTTCCAGGGGCATGATGTTCAGCTGTTCCCCGTTTTCGTCCACAACCCGGACTTCTCTGGCCCGAATGCCCTCATTGATGAATGCGTCTTTTCCTATGGTCCTCTACCTCCAAAAAAATATGCAGCAGGAAGCGCCTGCTGCATGAATAATCTGCTAAGATGGCAACCTTGGCAGCTGTGGCCCCAAGGTGAGAAACAGGCAGTTTCCACTTCCTTTACATAATAACCTGCCTGGCTGGATATGTCAACCGTCATTCCCCATTAAATATCCTGAGCCTCCATGATCTTCTCTCCCCCCCGGGCAAAGACCACGATCCTCCTGGTACCTGTAAAATCGCAGGTGATCATCACCAGGGTCTTTACCCCCGGAACATCTTCCGTCACGCTGAAATCGGTGGCCTGGATTGTTTTGCGATCATAGACCTTGTATCTGAATACGCCCTGCCGGGTGTAAACGAAGACTTCAGCCCCCATGTCCAGTTTGGTAATGCCTCTGAAGAAGGTATTATTATGGGCTGTGACAACCATGGCTCCTGTGGGATCCCAAGGCTGTTCCGTCCCTGTCATGTGTCCTGCTGCAAGGGAAAGGATGTGTTGGGACGTGCCTTCTTTGACAGCAACACGGTAATGATCCTGGGTTGGAAACTCCAACACGGATGTGGTATCCCCTTCCAGTATTCTGGCCGGGGGCTCTTCCGTAATGGTTTCCATGAAGGTTTCTGTTTCAGCCAGCATCTTCTGCTCTGAAAGATGGTTTTCAAGGAAGAACCAGCCAAGAAGGAAGCCTCCTGCAATCATCAGGAGAACCCCCAGAATCAGGATGATTTTCTTCATAAAGCGCCTCCTACTTCCCTGTATGGCCGAAGCCACCTGATCCCCGCTGGGTATCATCCAGCTCTTCCACGACCTCAAGGGGCGGCATGAACATGGGGGTGATGACCAGCTGGGCCATGCGCTCCAGGGGGTTCAAAGTGAATTCTCGCTGGGACTGATTGATCAGGGGGCAGAGGATCTCTCCTCTGTAATCTGCATCAATGACGCCTACGCCATTGGCCAATGCGATACCATGCTTGGCCGCAAGGCCGCTTCTGGCATATACCAGAGCCACAGCCCGGGTCTCCCCAAGACTGATCGCAATGCCTGAAGGGACCAGACGGATTTCTCCAGGCTTCAGAGTAACAGGTTCTGCAATGGCGGCACGGAGGTCCATGCCTGCAGACCCGGGGGTCTTATATTCCGGGAGAAGCTCCTCCTGGCTGAAGAGGCTGCTTACGACTTTAACCTTTAGTAGTTCCATAGATCTCCTCCCAGTCCTCCTTCAGCCCATGGCTTCCTGCAGGACCGAGTATGCAGGCCCTGAACTCCTGATTCCTGAAATATTCTCTGACAAATTCCTGAAAGCCCTCAAAGGTCATGCCATCCAGCATATCCAGGAGCTCCTGAGTCTCCTTATAGCCATCATGATAGACATAGGCCGAACCTACATGGAAGAGGATGTTCTTCGGGCTCTCCTCTCCCAGGACCAGTCTGCTTTTGATCTGCTTGCGGCCTCGCTGGAACTCCTCTTCAGAGACGCCATTACTGGAGAGATCCTCTGTGATCTCCCTGATGGCCCGGAGGGCCTCTGAAACACTCTCAGGGCTGGCTCCTCCGCTGATCACCAGTTCCCCTACATCCCGGAAGCCTGCAGAATAGCTGCCGATATCATAGCAGAGGGGGCGCTTTTCACGAAGCTCCTGGAAAAGCCTTGAGCTGGGAGAACCGCCCAGGATATTGCTGAGGATCATCAGGGAATAGTATTCCGGGTGGGTCTTTCCGTATCCGGGAAGTCCCATGACGAAATGGGTCTGGCTTACATTCTCCCGTTCGTAGGTCTTCAGCCCGAAGGCCACTGGATGATTGGGCAGATCAGCCGGAGCTTCAGCATCATCTGGTCTTGGGAGGACTCCGAAGATTTCCTGCAGCTGATTTTCAAACCCTTCAAAGATGGCCCCGGTTATCACCAGAATCATATTGTCCGGACGGTAATGGCGCCTATAGTAGGCCAAGAGCCGCTCCCTGTCCATTTCCTTTACCAGATCCCTCTCTCCCAGGATGCTTGCTCCCAGGGGAGAGCCCTCGTACATGGCGCGGGTGAAGGTATCAAAGATGAAGCTCTGGGGATCGTCTTCATACATGCTGATTTCCTCGAGAATGACCTTCTTCTCCTTTTCGATTTCCTCCTCAGCCAGAATGCTGCCGGAAATCATATCTCCGAGGATATCTAAGGCAAGGGCCCCGTCTTCCGGCAGGGTCCTTGTGTAAAAGCAGGTATATTCATGGGAGGTGTAGGCATTAAGAGACCCCCCTACGCCATCGATGGCTTCCGCCAGTTCTCTGGCATTCCTCCTGGACGTTCCCTTAAAGAGCATATGCTCGAGGAAATGGGCACAGCCGTAGTTATCATTTTCTTCATTGATGGTCCCGGCCTTGATGAAAACCCCGATATTGGCGGAATAGGCATTTTCAACAGGGTGAAGGATCACTTTCAGCCCATTCCCACAGGCAATCTCACGAATCAACAGATCATCCTATTCAAGAGAGAGGAAGTAGAAGTAAACTGGCTGCTTCCCCTCGAATACCATGACTTCCAGGTCCGGATACTGCGCTTCAATCTGTTCTTTTACCGCCATTGCATCCTGTTCCTTCACCTGATCTCCGTAGTACAGGGTCATGATTTCCTGTCCGTCATAGGCCTGGCGCAGGAATTCCCTTATACCATCCTGGATGGAATCTACAGCTGCCAGGATTTCCGATTCACCCAGCACCAGGATCTGGTCTTTCTTGATCTTCATCCCCTTGTTCTTGGTATCCCGGACTGCATACGTGATGGCTCCGGTCCGTACATCGCCAAAGGCGCCCTTCATCCGCCTCAGGTTTTCCAGGGGCTCCTTGTCCTCCCGGAAGGCCAGCACCGCTGCAAAGCCTTGCTGGACATTCACGGAAGGCACGACGATGACTTTTTTGTCATTATTGAGGTTCACCGTCTGCTCCGCAGAGAGGATGATGTTCTTGTTGTTGGGGAAGACATAGATTGTGCGGGCATGGACTGTTTCAATAGCTTCCTGAATATCATGGGTGCTGGGGTTCATGGTCTGCCCCCCGTCAAGGACGGCATCCACGCCCATGCTCTGGGCGATTTCCCCCAGGCCGCTGCCTGGAACGACCATGACAAAACCATGTTCCTTCATCCTGCCCTGTTTTTTTGGTTTCTTACCCTTTTTTTCCTGTTCCTCCAGGAACTGCTGGCGCATGTTGTCGATTTTGATGTTTGTCACGCTGCCGACTGAAAGGGCATATTCCAGAACCTGGCCTGGATTATTTGTATGGATGTGCACTTTGGCGATTCCATCGGCGACAATCGTCACCAGGCTGTCGCCGATTTCCGGCTTGTCCAGGGCCTCCCGGATTGTTTCATTATCCTTGTCAGGATTGAGGATGATGAATTCCGTGCAATAGCCGTAGCGGATATCTTCCAGGCTGTGATAGCTTTCATCAATGATGGGAGAATCAAGGACCATATCGATGGTTGTGAGGAAAGACTGATCCCCGAGGGCTGTCTTGTACATCCCTTCAAGAATCACCAGGAGCCCATAGCCCCCTGCATCCACAACCCCAGCTTCTTTTAGGACAGGCAGAAGTTCCGGAGTCTCCTCCAGCGCTTTCCTTCCGCCAAGAATGCCTTTTTCCAGGGTGTAGAGCCACTCATCCTTATCATTCAGGCTCTCAGAGGCGCCTGCCCAGATTCCGTCCATAACCGTAAGGATCGTGCCCTTTACAGGCTTCTTCACAGCTTTGTAAGCGATCTCCGAGCCCAGACGGAAGCAATCCGCCAGTATCTTGCTATCGATGACCCCTTTATCATGGATGCTCATCGCAAAACCCCGGAAGATCTGGGAAAGGATGACCCCTGAGTTCCCCCTGGCTCCCATCAGTGCACCTTTTGACAGGGCATCTGCAAATTCCGTAAAACTGCCAGGCTCTACGCTGTCAATGGCTCTGATGGCGGATGCCATGGTCAGATACATATTCGTTC
>CAYMDI010000074.1:0-6348 GCA_964389165.1 uncultured Eubacteriales bacterium
CTGCAGGGGCCAAGGACATCTACATCAAGGTCAAGGACCTGTGGGGGAATGTCAGCGAAACCCTGAAACTGGACATTCCGGCCTATGTGAAGCAGGTGTCCAGTTGGGCCGAACTGAAGACTGCAGTTCAAAACGCACCCACCGGAGAGGCTGAAACCATCATTGAAATCACCCAAAGCTTTTCTACGGATTGGATATATGGCACCATCTATGACTGGAGTTCCGGGGGTGTAGGGAAGAACATCACCATCCAGAGCGCTGCAGGAGGCCCCTACACCATCACAAGGGGAGCGAACCATCTGACTTCTTTCTTCGCCAATGACTATGATCTGGGCACCCTGACTCTGAAGAACATCATCCTGGACGGGAACGGAAGCAATATCACAGCATCGAAAGCCATGCTATATAAGGCTGGGGGCACATGGATCCTGGAGAGCGGGGCAAAGCTCCAGAATATCAAGGCGAATGTGGGTGGCGGATATGCTGCAGGGGTTCAGAATCAGGGGGGCACCTTCATTATGAAGGAGGGTTCTTCCATTGTGAATGCAGTGAATACCGCAGACTTTGGTACTGGGGGTGTTCGTAACCTCGGCACCTTCATCATGGAGGGGGGGAGCATCACCGGATGTGCAGGACATGGCTATGGTGGCGTCTATTCCACAGGCCCTCTGACCATCTCTGGGAAAATAACCATTACAGGAAATGAAACAAACAGCGGAAGCGACTCCGATCTCACACTGTATACAGCAAGTGGGATTGTAAATATTGCAGCTGCAGGTCTCCATGCTGACGCCAGAATCGGCATCGCCAATCTGTCTGTACCGTATACCATCACCGGTTCCAGCAGCCAGGATTACAGCGGCAATTTCTTCAGCAACTGGCCTCTAGTCTACACGATTGTGAACACGGGGACAGGAGATGCCCAGGTGGTGAAGCTGGTCTCCAAAACCGCCTCCTATGAGGTGGAACATTACCTGGAAAACCTGGCCGGGGATGGCTATACCCTGATGGAAGAGGAGACAGAATACAAAAGCGGAACCCTCGGAAGCAGCGTAACTGCCTCAGACCTGACCTTCACAGGTTTCAGCGAAAATACCAGCCATGAAGGCCGGGTAGCCAGCGGGACCCTGACCTATGGGGTCAGCACGGTGCTGAAGCTCTACTATACCCGGAACACCTATACGGTGACCTTCAAGGACCATGACGGCACCATCCTCAAGGAGCAGAGCGTGAAGTATGAAGGGGCTGCTACAGCCCCGGCAGATCCGCTGCGGAAGGAACATGTCTTCGAATCATGGGATGCCGCTTATACGGCAATCACCGGGAATCTGACAGTGAACGCCCTCTACACCAGGCTCAAAGATCCGCTCCTTGAGGTGGTGGGAAGCGACAAGAAGATGGGAGTGGAAGCAGACGGCCTGGAGGGGGCTGTAGGCTTCAGCGATGAGGAGAGGCTCAATGAGGACATCTCCATCCGCCTGGAAGTGAACCTCCTGGATGAGGAAACGGTTCCTAAAGGAGATAAGGACCTGCTTGATGCCTATTCTGCTGAAAACCTGAAGCTCAACGCAGGGAAGATGCTCCTCCTGAACATCTCCCTCTTCAAGGTCGTTGGGGAGACAGAAACGGAAGTCACCAATGCCGATCAGGAAATCACCATCCGCTTCATCCTCCCGGAAGAATACAGGAACCAGGATTTCCGCATCGCCCGGGTTCATGAGGGGAAGGTTGAAATCCTGGAGCACACCTATGACAAGGATACCTTCGAAGTGACCTTCAGGACAGACAAATTCTCCACCTACGGCCTGGTCTTCCAGCCGGCTGCAACAGTGACAGTCCTGCCTAAGACAGGGAGCTCCCCTGGAGCAGCAGGGATCATCCTCATTGCGGGACTGGTGCTGGTGAGTTTAGGGCATGGGGTTATGAAAAAGGAGTCTGAAAACCAGGATTAGCAGAAATGCGATTCTGATAGCCTGACCGGATCATCTGTTGGAAAAGGACAGAGGCCTGAAAAGCCTTTGTCCTTTTGCCCATATGGAGGCGCACCTTTCGGGGCAAAGACATGGATTTACCCTCCTATCTCTTGTTCAACCCGTCATTTTGAGATACAATATAAGGGTATAACCACAAATACAAACAGGACATGAAAGGGGATTCACCAATGAGCGGATTCAACGCAGTATTAGCAAGAAACACGGAGAGCGCGCCGAAGGACAAGTACGCCTCCCAGACCGTTGCCTTTTCCCACTACAACAATTTCTCAGCACAGCTTCCCATCGATGCCAAAACCGGCAAGCTGGTAGCCGGCGGGGTAGCTGAGCAGGCTGACCAGTGCTTCAAAAACATCAAAGCCATCCTTGAGAGCATCGACCATGCCATGAGCGACGTCGTGCGGATCACTGTATCTGTAACAGACATCAAAGCCGTAGATGTTGTGGATGAAGTGTGCAAAAGCTACTTCCCCACCTACGTGCCCACCAAGACCGCAGTAGTTGTAGCAGCCCTGCCCATGGGCGCCCTGGTCCAGGTGGAAGCCCTTGTTTCCAACGGCGTAGGGACCATCCCCAATGCCCCCCAGGCCGGAGACCTCATCAAGCTTACAAATAACACAGCTAATGCCCCTGTTTCCGCCCTGTCTTCCCAGACAGTATCCTTCTCCCACTATAACAACATCACTGCCCAGCTGCCCATCGATCCTAAAACAGGCAGACTGGTAGTTGGCGGCGTTGCTGAGCAGACCGCCCAGTGCCTGAAGAACATTAAAGCCATTCTGGAAAGCATTGATGTTCCCTTTGACGATATCGTCAAAACAAACATCTACCTGAAGGACCTGAAGGATGTAGAAGCTGTAAATGCCGTCTACAAGACCTTCTTCCCGGATTCCGCCATCGCCCGGGCTGTAGCCTATTTCCCGGCCCGTACGGTGATTGCCGCAGCGGCTCTGCCCATGGATGCCCTTGTCCAGGTGGAAGCTGTCGTCTCCCACGGAGACGGAACCCCTCCTCAGCTCATTGAAGACAGACATGGCATCGTCATCTATGCCAGAAACACAGAGAATGCACCCAAAGATGCCCTGTCCACCCAGACTGTGGCTTTCTCCCACTATAATCACCTCTCCGCCCAGCTGCCCATCGATCCCAAATCCGGGGCTGTTGTGGCCGGTGGCGTGAAGGAGCAGGCAGACCAGTGCCTCAAGAACATCAAAGCCATCGTAGAGAGCATTGACCACTCCCTGGAAGATGTTGTCAAAGTCAATATCTACCTGAAAGACATCAAAGACCTGGATGCTGTGAATGAAGTCTATGGGAAGTACTTCCCAGGCGGCGTTCCCGCCCGGAAGGTTGCCGGGGTAGGGGCTATCCTTAAGGATGCCCTGATCCAGATTGACGCTGTATTAGGAAATGCTGAAGGGACCCCTCCTAAAGCATAAGGAACCTTAAAAGATGATGAAGGAAGAAAAGAGCCCTCGCAAGAGGGCTCTTTTTTATGGAAGGGGTATGGTGGATGCTGGGTTCAGCACCTTCTGGAGGAGCTATGGGCCAGGGGCGAAAATCTCATCGATCAGGATAAGACCCGCTGCACGGCTGCAGTAAACTGCCCTGCAATGATAATGGGTGCAAACAGGAGGATCAGGACCCTGATGGGGTTCTTCACCATCCTCCCCTCATTTTCCCCGGCGCTTTACGGCTTTCAGCCGGAAGCCAGTGGCATCTCCGAACTTGGGCCAGGTTTCCCGGTCCTGTTGGGTTATCCTGGGGGCATAGCGGAAATCCGGGCAGATTTTCTTCTTCCCAAAGCAGTTCTCGTTCCGCTGTTCCATGCAGTCCATGCAGGTATAGGCTTCTTCCTTCTGAATCCTCGGATCCTTCTCATCCCTTGTCTGGGGAGGGGAAGAGGCGGGGAGGGGTTCTTCAAATGTATAGGCTTCTACTTCCTCTTCTTCCTCCTGAACCAATGGATCCTTCTCCTCTCTTGTCTCGGGAGGGGGAGCGGAGGGGGGAGGCTTTTCACAGGTATAGGTGCCTACCTCCTCTTCGTCCTCAGGGAGAGGGGCTGGAGGTTCTTCCCAAGTGTCTGTCTTAGGGTTTTTGAAGTGCTTTAATAGGTTCCGGATCATTTCATACATTTCACACCTCCGTGGTTTTGAGGCTTGCCTCTTGCCCTGGATTATATCTCAATTGCTGTACGTTATTCAGGACTGTCAAGTGATCAGGGAGAATTTCCAGCTTTCTCTTTTTTCAATGTCCCCTGAGAGGGGACAAAAGCTTCTTTTGAAGATTGTATAATAATGTCAGCAATCACAGCATCAGGTAAGAAAGGAGAAAGAACCATGAAACCAGTTCTTAAACTTCATCCCTTTGGAATGTCCCCGGAAAACCCCATCCCCACAAGAGGGGTGACGAAGGAGTACGACTACGTAAGCCACCTGGTAGGGGAGTCCGGGGAGACGCTGAAGCCAGTGGGACAAGAACTCCTCTGCCATACCGACGGCAGACGTGTGGACAAGCTGATCCTTGTCCGGAGCAACGGCGGAGAGCTGGCGCTGTACTTTGACTTTCAGAGTGACCAAAGCTCCAGGCAGGCACCTGCCGGCTTCCGGTATGTGAGATAAGAGATCAGCGCCGGATAAACAAGAACACCCCCTCTGAGGAGGGGGTGTTCTTGTTTATGAGCGGAGCAAATCCTTCCCTTACTCCTGGACAGCAGGGGCAGGCTTCCCTGTCACCGGACGCAGGACCAGGGAAAGAAAGAGGGCGAAGAGAAGAAAGGCTGCTGAGAGGATATAGGCCAGGGTGAAGCTCCCTGCGAAATCCCGGATGGAGGCGGACAGAAGAGGCCCGATAAAGCCCGCCAGGCCGAAGGAGGTGAAGAGGACCCCATAGTTGTTTCCGAAATCCCGGAGTCCATAGTAGTCCGAGGTGATGGAGGGGAAAACAGAAAGGAGAGAGCCATAGGCAAACCCTGAAACCGCAGCCCCCAGAAGCACCAGGAGGGGACTCTGGTAGAAGGCAAAGAGGAGCATATTTACCCCCTGAAGCCCGAAGACGATCTGCAGGGTGGGGATCCGGCCGATGCGGTCTGAGAGGGTTCCGCTGATAATCCGTCCCAGGGAGTTGAACACCGCCAGGATGATGACCAGGACGAAACCTGTCTTGTATCCGGCCTGTTCTGCTGCAATGGTGGAGATGTTGGAGATGATCATCAGCCCCGCAGAAGCGGAGAAGGCATACATAAGCCATAGGAGGATGAACTCCCGGGTCTTCACCATCTCCTGCCAAGTATAGAACCAGGGCTTTTTGGGAGGGGAGGCCTTCTTCCGGGGGAAGTTCAAGGCTGGGGCTGGGACAAAGCCCTGAGGAGGATTCTTGATCACCAGGGCCATGGGGATTCCTGTTACCAGGGAGAAGAGACCCAGGAGCCAGAAGGTCCAGGAGATCCCAAGACCATGGATGAGATAATAGGCGGCGGGACCCAGATAGGCAGAAGCCAGGGCAAAGCCAGCCACCACCAGACCCGTGACCAGGCCTTTGCTGTCCCTGTGGAACCATTTCATCACCGCCGGGGTGACGCTGGCGTAAGCAAAGCCGATCCCCAGGCCCACCAGGAGGCCAAAGGTCAGAACCATCCACAGAGGGCTCCCGGCAAAGCCGGAAGCCAGGAGGCCAAGGCCCACCAGGCTGATTCCAGTAATCACAAAGCGGCGGGGTCCGAAGCGGTCCTGGAGGCTGCCGGCGATAAGCGCCCCAAGGGACCAGAGGAGGACAGCGATGGCATAGGGGATGGAGGCTTCCTTGTTGCTCCAGCCCTGTTCTGCCACCAGGCTTTTGGAGATGATGCTCCAGAGGTACAGGACCCCCAGGGTCAGATTGATGCCTACCCCGGCTGCCAGTTTGGTGTAGGCCTTCTGCCTTCCGTTTTTCATACATAACCCTTCTTTCTTTGATAACAGCTTGTAATCGATTACAAAAATGCCGCAAAAAAATGCACTAAGTGCATTTCAAACATCTATATTCTAACATTTCTGGCAGCAGAGCACAACCGGGATTCCCGGATTCCAGGGAGGAATAGCCAGGATAATCGGTGGTCTGGGTGAACGCTAGTTGTGGACCTGGATGGACATGGCCTTGAAAATGGCATAAAAGCGCTCCCCTGCCCGGACCCCCAGTTTCTCTGCAGACTGCCGGGTAATGAGGATCGCCAGAGGAACCCCTACATAGAGGAGCACCTTGACACCCCCGCTTGTCTCGTAGATTTCCGTCACTATCCCTTCCAGGGTGTTGTTGGCACTGCTTTCCACGGGGGTTTTGGAGAGGAGGATATCCTCCGGACGGATGGAAATCCGGGCAG
>CAYMDI010000075.1:0-6317 GCA_964389165.1 uncultured Eubacteriales bacterium
AGTTCCCCGAAAAGCTGATTCCTCTGATGATTGCCAATACCCTCAATGGCAAGTCCCTGCCTGTTTACGGGGATGGGATGCAGATCCGGGACTGGCTTCATGTGAAGGACCACTGCCAGGCCATCTGGCGGGTATTCACCGCCGGAAAAGACGGAGAGGTCTACAACATCGGGGGGAACAACGAGAAGGCCAACCTGGAAATCGTCCGTCTGATCCTTGCAGCACTGGGGAAAGGGGAGGAACTGATCCAGTATGTGAAGGACCGTCCCGGACATGACAGGCGCTATGCCATCGATAATTCTAAAATCACCAGAGAACTGGGCTGGGCTCCGGAATATACCTTTGAAGAAGGCATCCGGGAGACCATTGACTGGTATGTGGAAAACAGAGACTGGTGGGAGAAGATCATATCCGGGGAATACCTGGCCTATTATGATCAGATGTACGGCAAGGCGTAGAAAGGCGGAAGCTGGATGAGCAATTTCAGCAAAGTGGAAACAGGAATCCCCGGACTCCTTGTCATCGAAGTGAAAAAATATGGGGATCACCGGGGATACTTCAAGGAAACATACAGAGAGTCAGACTTCCGGGCCATGGGAATTGATGCGGCTTTTGTCCAGGACAACGAGTCCTATAGCAGGAAGAACACCCTCCGGGGGCTCCATTTCCAGAAGGAATACCCCCAAGGCAAACTGGTGCGGGTGATTATGGGGGAGGTCTTCGATGTGGCTGTAGATATCCGCCAGGATTCCCCCACCTATGGGAAGTGGCATGGCGTCCATCTCTCCGGAGAAAACGGCCGGATGTTCTATGTGCCTCCGGGCTTTGCCCATGGCTTCCTTGTCCTTTCCGAAGAGGCTGTCTTCACCTACAAATGCACAGAGTACTACCATCCCGAGGATGAGGGTGGCTTTCTGTGGAATGACCCCGAGCTGGATATCCGCTGGCCGGCTGCCCCAGGGGAGGAGCTGCTGATCTCACCAAAGGATGCAGCGCTGCCTCCTTTCAGGAGCTGATGATGAGCCGGGGCAAGGTCCAGGTCCTTCTCTCCGCCTATCAGGGCTGTGCCTTCCTGCAGGAGCAGCTGGATTCCATACGCAATCAGGACTGGCCCAGGGTCTCCCTGCTGGTCCGGGATGATGGTTCCAGAGATGAGACAGCCAGCATGCTGGAGTCCTATCAGAAGGAACATCCGGAGTTCGAAATGAAAGTCATCCGGGGAGAGAACAGGGGAGTGCTGGGGAGCTTCATGGCCTTGGTTGAGGCAAGTGATCCGGAAGCCTCCTTTTATGCCTTTGCAGATCAGGATGATGTCTGGATGCCGGGGAAGATCTCCCGTGGGGTGAAGCTCCTGCAGGAATCCGGAAAGCTCTTCTATGCCGGAAGCTATATTCCCACAGATGATAAGATGCAGCCTCTTCAGGAAAAGGCGGATACCAGGAAGCCCGGTTTTGGCAACGCCTTGGTTGAAAATATCGCCATCGGCTGCACCATCGTCTTCGGTCAGGAGATGAAGAGACTGATTCTGGCAGCTCCCTGGCAGGAGGCAGCCATTCATGACTGGTGGTTCTACCTTGTGGCGGAAGCCTTTGATGGGATCGTCTTTGATGAAGTGCCTTACCTGTATTACAGACAGCATAGCGGCAATGTCATCGGCTCAAAGGGAAGCCTCTGGGCAAAATGGCGCAGCAGAGTCCGGCGTTTTTCCGCCTGGAAGGAGGATGTGATGCGCCAGGCCCGGCTTCTCCAGACCTTCTACGGAGATTCCATGCCTTCAGAGAAGCAGGCTCTGCTGAAGGAGTTCCTCTCCTTCCGTGATCTTCCCATAGGAAAGCGGGCCGCCTATATCCGCCGCCGGAGAGTCTGGCGCCAGCATGGGCTGGATGGATTCCTCCTGGATATCCTGCTTCTTTTCAGGGTTGTGGGAAAATAGGATGAATGGAATTGTTTACAGGGAATGATGTGAAAGTTTTCTGTCTATTGGGTTTTAAAATTTCCTTATAATGTTATAATTAAAAAAGAAACATTGCAAAGGAGGAATGAGGATACCGTGTCGTTCGAAGAGAAACTCAAAGTACTGGGCGTAGCCATCCCAACACCAGCAAAACCTGCTGCTGCTTATGAGCCAGGGGTGTTAGAGGATGGTTTGATTTACGTGTCCGGCCAGCTCCCTGTGGCTGATGGAGAGCTCCGCTACAAAGGCGTAGTAGGAGAGGATATCAGCGAAGAGGATGCCTACCAGGCAGCCAGAATCTGTGCCCTGAACGCCCTCGGGGTCGTGAAGAGCCTTGTTGGCTCCCTTGACAAGGTGGAGCGGATCATCCAGATCCAGGGCTTTGTGAACTGCCGCAATGATTTTACGGCTCAGCCTAAGGTCATCAACGGCGCATCAGAGCTTGTTGCTGAGATTTTTGGAGATGCCGGCAAGCATGCCCGTTTTGCAATCGGCAACAGCGGACTTCCCCTAGGGGCCGCCGTTGAAGTCGGAATGATCGTCAAAGTTAAAAAATAAAAGAAATATTATCATTAAAGGAGGATTCTCATCATGTCCATGCACACTCGTCTTTTTATTCCAGGTCCCGTAGATGTCGCTCCTGACGTCCTGCAGAGAATGGCCACCCCTCAGATCGGCCACAGAACCAAAGAAGCCAGCGCCCTGCAGAAGGGGATTCACGACAAAATGCAGAAATTCCTGTTCACTCAGAGCCGGGTCATGCTTTCCACTTCTTCCGGAAGCGGATTCATGGAAGGGGCCATCCGCTCCTGCACCCGGAAAAAAGCTGCTGTCTTCTCCATCGGCGCTTTTGGCGACAGATGGTACAAAATGGCCGTAGCCAATAATGTCCCAGCTGACAAATTCTCTCCGGAACCTGGCCAGCCCACTCTCCCTGAAGACGTGAAGGCTGCCCTGGCTACAGGTGAATACGATGTGGTCACCGTAACCCACAACGAAACCTCCGTCGGTATCCAGAACCCTGTTGAAGAAATCGGGGAAGTCATCAAAGCCTACAATGCCGGCAAACAGGAAGATGAGCATGTGCTCTACCTGGTAGACGCTGTAAGCTCCGCTATCGGGGCTAAAATCGAAGTGGATGCCTGCGGCATCGACTGCCTCATCACCTCCACCCAGAAAGCTCTCGGACTTCCTGCTGGCCTGGCTATCTGCTCCTTCTCAGAGAAAGCCTACAACGCAGCCAAACAGGTTAAATACAGAGGCCTCTACTTCGACATGGTAGAAATCTATGAGACCATCGAGAAGAAGAACCATCAGTATCCTTCCACCCCCTCCCTTTCCCATATGTTCGCCCTGGATTACCAGCTGGACCGGATCATGACAGAAGGCATCGAGAACCGCTTTGCCCGTCATGAGGAAATGAGGGATTATGTCCGGGCATGGGCTAAGAAGCACTTCGATGTCCTGGCTGATGACAAATATGCATCCAGAACCCTGACAACCATCATGAAACCTGAAGGCTTTGATATCAAAGACCTGAACCGCAGACTGGCCATGAGAGGCTACACTGTTTCAGATGGCTATGGGGTCATGAAGGATAAGACCTTCCGGATCGCCCACATGGCTGATACCACCATGGGTGACCTCAGAGGGCTGCTTGTTGAGATTGAGGATATCCTCGGCCTGAAATAAGCTGCTGCAACAGATAATACATGCTGATAGAACCGGAAGGATTTCTGGTTCTATCGCTACTTTACAGGAGGATGAAAAAATGATTAAAGTTCTTGCTAATGACGGAATCGAAAAAAGCGCACAGGAAGCCCTGGAAGCAAAAGGCTTCGCTGTAGACACCAACCACTATGAAGGGGATGAGCTTATCGCTAAACTGAAAGAAACCCATGCGATCGTCATCCGTTCTGCTACAAAGCTTACCGCTCCCATTTTTGAAGGGATTGCCGGGGGCAGCCTGAAACTGGCCATCCGGGCCGGCGTCGGCATCGATAACATCGATATTCCTGCCGGGGAAAAAGCGGGCGTTACCGTCACCAATACCCCTGCAGCCAGCAGCGACTCTGTTGCGGAGCTTGCCCTCGCCCATATGTTCGCCATCGCCAGACACGTTGCTGTAGCTAATGTCACCATGCGTGAAGGCAAATGGGAGAAAAAGAACTACACTGGCATCGAGCTTTCCGGGAAGACCCTTGGCCTTGTAGGATTCGGGCGGATTGCCAGAAGCCTCGCGAAAAAAGCCCAGGCTCTTGGCATGAAGATCATCTATACAGATATCGTCGGAGCGATCAATGATGTTGATGGCTGCACCTTCATGAGCCTGGAAGAAGTCCTGAAAAACGCTGATTTCATTTCCCTGCATATCCCCTTCGACAAGAAGAAGGGCGCTACCATCGGCAAAGCAGAGCTTGCTATGATGAAAGACGGCGCATATCTGGTTAACTGCGCCCGGGGCGGTGTTGTGGATGAGGCTGCCCTTATCGAAGCCCTGGACAGCGGCAAAATCGCTGCAGCCGGTGTGGATGTCTTCGAAAAAGAGCCTACAGAGAACATGACTCTGGTGAACCATCCCAAGGTTTCTGTTACCCCTCACATCGGCGCATCTACAAAAGAAGCCCAGAAGCGCATCGGCGCTGAGGTTGTCGAGCTGATCAGCAGCTTCCAGTTTTAGGAGGTCCGCGGATGGCAGTAGTCAGACCTTTTAAGGGCCTTCGCCCGAAAAACCAGGAAATTGCCGAGCAGATGATTTCCCTGCCCTATGACGTCATGAACCGGAAGGAAGCCAAAGAAATGGCGGGGGATAACCCCTATTCCTTCCTGCGTATCGTGCGTTCTGAAATCAATCTTCCCGACAGTGTGGAGCCTTATTCCAAGGAAGTTTACGAAAAGGCCCGGGAGGTGCTGGGAGACTGGGCCAGCCAGGGCATCCTGGTAGAAGATGGAACCCCTGTCTTTTACATCTACAGGCAGATCATGGAAGGTCGTGTCCAGACCGGACTTGTGGGCTGCACTTCCATTGATGACTACATCAACGACATCATCAAGAAGCATGAGTTCACCCGGAAGGAAAAGGAACTGGATAGGATCAACCATTTCGACATCACTGATGCCAACACAGAGCCTGTGTTCCTGACCTACAAGAAGAATGCCCGGATCAATGAGATTGTTGCCAGCTGGACCGCAGCCAACAAGCCTGCCTATGATGTGGTTACAGATGACGGTATCGCCCACATCGTCTGGGTCCTCAATGATGCTTCTTTAGTAGAGGAGCTTACAGGGATCTTCGCCGGAATCGACTATCTGTATATCGCGGATGGCCACCACCGCTCAGCTTCTGCAGTCGCTGCAGGCCGCAAACGCCGGGAAGCCAACCCCGCCTACACAGGGGAAGAGGAGTTCAACCGCTTCCTGGCCGTCATCTTCCCTGATGAAGATCTTTACGTCATGGATTATAACAGGGTTGTAAAAGATCTGAACGGGAATTCCGTGGAAGAATTCCTCGCTAAAGTAAAAGAAAGCTTCCAGGTGGAAGAGGCTTCTGCTTCTCCCTATAAGCCACAGAAGAAGCATGAGTATGGCATGTTCCTGGAAGGGAAATGGTATGTCCTGAGCCCGAAGGAGGGAAGCTATCCTGCTGCCGATCCTGTGGAGAGCCTGGATTCAGCCATCCTTCAGAACAACCTTCTGAACCCCATTCTCGGGATTGCTGATCCCCGGACAGATAAGCGGATCGATTTTATCGGCGGTATCCGCGGACTGGGCGAGCTGGAGCGCCGCTGCAAGGAGGATATGAAAGTGGCATTCGCCCTCTATCCTGTTACCATTGAAGATCTGATGGGTGTTGCAGATGCAGGGATGGTCATGCCTCCCAAATCTACCTGGTTCGAACCAAAGCTGAGAAGCGGACTTTTTGTCCATCGCCTGAGCTAATCTCTTGGACAGCCTCCGGATTTCCGGAGGCTGTTTTCAAAAGCCTTGCCAAGGAGTGGGAAGGGTGTATAATATCCTATAAGACATGTATGAATTAGAGAGGAGAATTGAAAATGGCTAAAAGAAGAGAAATCTACTATTGCACAAAGTGCGGGATCACCATGGAAGCCCTCACAGACGGCGGGGTACAGACCTGCTGCGGAACAGAAATGGAACTCCTGAAAGAGAATACCAAAGAAGCTGCTGTTGAAAAGCATCTTCCTGTTATTGAAGCGATCGAAGGGGGATACCGGGTCACAGTGGGAAGTGTCAGCCATCCCATGGAAGAGGCCCACTATATCCAGTGGATCGAACTTATCGAAGGGAACAAATCCCAGATCTGCTTCCTGAATCCCGGAGACCGGCCTGTGGCAGAGTTCAAGAC
>CAYMDI010000076.1:0-6234 GCA_964389165.1 uncultured Eubacteriales bacterium
GAAGCGGGGGATTGTAGGCCGCTACAGCGGCAAGGAATTCGCCATCATCCTTCCAGGGCAGGACGTCCTGGCTGCCACCCTGATGGCGGATGAGATCCGCAATCAGGTGGCCTCCATGCACAAGGGCGAAGCCAATGAAGCCCTGAAGGTCCTGACCTTCAGTGGGGGAATCTGCGCCTATCCCTATGGGGCCTCCAGCCAGAAGGAGCTTCTGGAAAACACGGAGATGACGGTCTTCAATGTGAAGCGCAGCGGCAAGAACAGGGTGGAGGTCTACGCCCTGAAGGAGCCGGAGTACCAGAAAGAGACCAGGCAGGGGAAGGTCAATACGGAGGTCTACAAGGAGTACGCTTCTGTGATCTATGCCCTGACTGCGGCAGTAGACACCAAGGACCACTATACCTTCGACCATTCCCAGAATGTGGCGGAATATGCAACCTTGCTGGGTGAGGCCATCGGCCTGAATGATGAGCATGTGGAAATCATCAGGGAAGCAGGACTTCTCCACGATATCGGGAAGATCGGCATTCCCGAGCATATCCTGAATAAGCAGGCGGATCTGACGGATGAGGAGTATGAGATTATGAAGACCCATGTGGAGAATTCCATCTCCATGATCCGCCATCTGCCTTCCCTGGATTATGTGATTCCTGCCGTCTTGGGGCACCATGAGCGTTGGGATGGCCGGGGCTATCCCCTGGGTTCCAAAGGGGAAGCCATCCCCCTGGCTGCCCGTTGCCTGGCAGTTGCAGATGCTTTTGATGCCATGACGACGAAACGTTCATATAAGGTCCCACTCCCTGTGGATTATGCCCTCTCTGAAATCCGCAGGAATGCAGGACGGCAGTTCGACCCTCATCTCTCCCAGGTCTTCATCTCCCTGGTGGAGGAAGGGCGGATCCGGGTATAGGGTAACAGAGAAAGGAAAGGAGGCCTCAGGGCCTCCTTTTTCATGCCAGCATGGGAGTTCAGGAACTGTAGCGCTGGGCCGCAGCCAGGGAGCGGCTTCGGAATTCCCCGGCCACATGGTCCGGGGAGAGAATCCGCACATCCTCCCCGAACTGGAAAAGCCAGCCATAGAAGGAGGGGGATACGGCGATTGGGACGGAAATCTGGAAATGCCCCTCTTTCCCAGGGCGCAGGCTCACATCCTTGCCGAATTTGTCATAGACTACATTAATCAGCTTGTTGGAGAATTCCAGGCGCACATGCTCCTCTTCTCCCACGAACATGGAGAAGGTCTTTTTGGCATAGGCCCCGATATCCAGCTTCTCCAGGGGGATATCCTCCGGTGTGGGGGTGATCTCCACCTGCTCCATGCGGTCAACCCGGAAATGGGAGATCCTGCCGTAGCGCTGGTAATAGGCGATGACATAATAGTTCTCATCATCCCAGAACAGGGTGAGAGGGGTGATGGCATACCAGTCCCCATCCTTGCGCAGGACCTTCTTGCGGTTCAGGTCGAATTCGAAATACCGGAAGCGCAGGCTCTCTTTCCGGGTGATGGCCTGGCTGATGGTATCCACATTGTAGTAGATCAGCTCGTTATCCGCCTTTACCCGGTTCTGGACCAGGACGTTCCGCTGCAGGCTTCGGCCCTCATGCTGGCTGGCCAGCTGTCCCAGCTTGGCGATGAGCAGGCGGGATTTCTTCTCGGTAATGAATTTGGCTCCGGCAACGGCATCCGCAAGGAGCTTCAGCTCCGGCAGGTCAAAAGTCCGGGAGGCCACATAATATCCTGTTGAACGGGCTTTTACAGAGAGGATGTCCAGGCCGAAGCTGCGCAGGGCTTCCAGATCGGAATAGATGGTTTTGCGCTCCGCTTCGATGCCCCAGCGGTTCAGCTCCTGGATCATCTCATTGACAGTCAGGCGATGGTCTTCATCAGTCTTTTCCAGAAGCATCCTGTAAAGATAGAGTATCTTCAGCTTCTGATGGGCGGATCTGGCCATGCTTCTTCCTCCTTTTTCCCGGTTCAGGGCCTTATGCAGAGATATACGCCGGAACCCCCGGAAATTCCCTGTCAGTTGGATGGAATCCCTGACAGGATTCTTTTCCATATCCTATCACAAATATCCATCATGGGAAAGATGCCTGTATGAGGGAAGCGCTTTAGACAAGGGGGCTCAGATGCCTGGGGAAGCCTATGTTTTTCGTGCATTCCCCCCATATTTGTGATATAATTGAGGAATGAAAAACCCCAGTCTGCAAAGGAGAACGGAAGATAAATGGACGATCAGAAACACAGCCAGGCCGGCAGCTATGATGCCAGCAAGATCCAGGTTCTGGAAGGTCTTGAAGCTGTCCGGAAGCGGCCCAGCATGTATATCGGAAGCACAAGCCTCCGGGGGCTGCACCACCTGGTCTACGAGATTGTAGACAACAGTATCGACGAAGCCCTTGCCGGATACTGCACGGATATCCAAGTGACTATCGGCGCCAATAACGAAATCACCGTCACCGACAATGGCCGGGGGATTCCCGTAGACCTTCACCCCAAGCTGAAGAAGCCTGCTGTGGAAATCGCCCTGACCATCCTCCACGCAGGAGGGAAGTTCGGAGATGGGGGCTACAAGGTCTCCGGCGGACTCCATGGCGTAGGGATGAGCGTGGTGAACGCCCTTTCCTCCCATCTGGAAGTCCAGGTCCGCAGGAACGGCAGCATTTACAAGCAGAGCTTCTCCCAGGGCAAGACCCTGGAACCCCTGACAGTGATTCAGGAAGGGATTCAGGGCACAGGCACCAGCATCACCTTCCAGGCCGACCCTGAAATCTTTGAGGAAACGGTATACGATTTCCTCACCCTGAGCCATCGCATGCGGGAGCTCTCCTTCCTGAACAAGGGGATTACCATCGAGCTTGCTGACGAGCGCAGCGGACAGAAGGAATCCTTCCATCACGAGGGAGGGATTTCCGACTTCGTACGCCACCTGAACAAGAATAAGGATCCCATCAACAAGGAGCCAATCTACATCCAGGGAGAGCGGGACAGCGTAGAGGTGGAAATAGCCCTCCAGTACCATGACGGGTATGTAGAGAACCTCCTGTCCTATACCAATAATATCCATACCACCGAAGGGGGGACCCATGAGGTGGGCTTCAAGACCGCCCTCACCCGGATCATCAACGACTATGGGCGGAAGAAGAACCTCATTAAGGAAAAAGAGGCCAACCTCTCGGGAGAAGATATCCGGGAGGGGCTGACAGCGGTGATCAGCGTCAAAGTCCTGGAGCCCCAGTTCGAAGGGCAGACCAAGACCAAGCTGGGGAACAGCGAAGTCCGGGGCATTGTGGAATCCATTGTGGCAGACCAGCTGTCTTCCTACCTGGAGGAGACTCCTGCGGTAGGGAAGAAGGTCATCGACAAGGCCATGATGGCCAACCGGGCCAGGGAGGCTGCCAGGAAGGCCAGGGAGCTCACAAGGCGTAAGAATGCACTGGAATTCTCCGGGCTTCCCGGAAAGCTGGCGGACTGCTCCATCACCAATCCGGAGCTCTGCGAGCTGTATATCGTGGAGGGAGACTCTGCGGGTGGCTCAGCCAAAACAGGACGGGACAGGAGCTTCCAGGCCATCCTCCCCCTCCGGGGCAAGATCCTCAATGTGGAGAAATCCCGGATTGACAAGATTCTTGGAAATAATGAGATCCGTTCTATGATCACGGCCCTGGGTACCGGGGTGGGTGATGATTTCGACGAGTCCAAGCTCCGCTACAAGAAAGTGGTCATCATGACAGATGCTGACGTGGACGGAGCCCATATCCGCACCTTGCTTCTGACCTTCTTCTTCCGGTACATGAGGCCTCTTATCGACCTGGGCTATGTCTATATCGCCCAGCCTCCCCTGTTCAAGATCAAGGTCGGGAAGGAAGAGTCCTATGCCTATACGGACAGAGAGCTGGAGGAGCGCCTCCGGGACCTGGAAGAAGGCAGCTACAGCCTCCAGCGCTATAAAGGGCTGGGGGAGATGAATCCGGAACAGCTCTGGGAGACAACCATGGATCCCAACCAGCGGACCTTTCTCCAGGTGGGGGTTGAAGATGCTGCGGAAGCGGATTCAATCTTTACCATCCTCATGGGGGATCAGGTGGAGCCCAGGAAGGAATTCATCCAGGAAAATGCCCATCGCGTCATCAATCTGGATATCTGATAAGGAATGGATATGAAACCAGGAAAACTCACCATCGAGGAATTGAAATCCATCGTCTTCCCCTATACAGGCATCCGCCGCCCAGAGGTGATGGTCCATGCGGCCATTGGAGAAGACTGTGCTGTAGCAGATCTGGAGGACCGCCTGCTTGTGGTCTCCACAGATCCCATTACAGGGGCGGCCAAAGAGAACGGCTATCTGGGAGTCCATGTCTCCTGCAATGATGTCATCGCCAGCGGCGGCAGGCCTCTGGGGATTCTGGTGACCCTTTTGATGAAAGAGGGCAGCCAGGCTGAGGATATCCGCCTGATTGTGGAAGGCATCCATACAGCCTGCATGGAGCTGGGGATTGAAATCATGGGGGGGCACACTGAAATCACCCAGGCTGTCCGGGAGAACATCCTCTCCTTTACAGCCATCGGCACCAAGGACAGGAAGTATCTGGAAGGGCAGACCCCTGTGGCCCCTGGGGATGAGATCATCCTCACCAAGGGCGGGGCCATTGAAGGAAGCGCCATCTTATATAACGATTATCCGGAATTTTTCCGGGATAAGGTCTCTCCGGAAGAGCTCCAGGAAGGGCAGGCGCTGATCCGCTCCCTTTCTGTGGCTAAAGAGGGGCTTATCGCCATGGAGCATGGCGCCAGAGTGATGCATGATGTGACAGAAGGAGGGATCCTGGGAGGGGTCTATGAAATGGCAGAGGCTGCAGGCCTTGGGGTGCTCCTGGAAGAGTCCGCCATCCACTTCCCGCCTCCTGCCAGAGCGTTGGGAAGGGTTTTTCCCAAAGCCGACCTTCTGCGGCTCATTTCCAGCGGCTCCCTCCTCATCACGGCGCCTCCTGGAAACACGATCAGAGAGGCTTTGAAGGAAGCGGGAATCGACAGCTTCCTCATCGGCCATTTCCGGGAAGAGGGCCGTGTCCTGGTCCGGACTGACGGAAGCCGGGAGGAAATCGGAGAACCCCGGAGCGATGAGCTCTGGACCTTGCTGGATCAGCTGAAACATACACAAAGATAAGGAGTGGACGGAATTGGATAATTTAAGCCCAGGGAAGATCCTGCCTATCAATATTGAGCAGGAGATGGAAAAATCCTATATCGACTATGCGATGAGCGTCATCGTGGGACGGGCCCTGCCGGATGTCCGGGACGGGATGAAGCCTGTACATCGCAGGATCCTCTTCGCCATGCATGAGCTGGGGATGACTTCAGACAAGCCCTTCAAGAAATCCGCCCGTCTGGTGGGGGACGTTCTTGGTAAGTACCATCCTCACGGTGATACAGCAGTCTATGATGCCATGGTCCGCCTGGCTCAGGATTTCAATACCCGCTACCTTCTGGTAGATGGCCACGGGAACTTCGGGAGCATTGACGGAGACTCCGCTGCCGCTATGCGATACACGGAAGCCCGGATGTCCAAGCTGGCCTCTGAGATGCTGGCAAATATCGGGAAGGAGACAGTAGATTTCATCCCTAACTATGATGAATCCTTGAAAGAGCCTACCGTCTTCCCGGCCCGCTTCCCGGCCCTGCTTGTAAACGGCGCGTCGGGAATCGCCGTAGGGATGGCTACCAATATCCCTCCTCATAACCTGGGGGAGGTCATTGACGGCCTCCATGCCCTCATTGATGATCCGGAAATCCCTGTGGATGGCCTTATGAAGCATATCAAGGGGCCGGACTTCCCTACAGGGGCCAGCATTATCGGCCTCTCCGGGATCGAGTCCGCCTATCGCACAGGCCGGGGCTCTGTGCGCATGCGGGCCAAAGCCAGCAAGGAGATGACCAAGAACGGGAAGTACCGCATCATCGTGTCGGAAATCCCCTATCAGGTCAACAAGGCCCGGCTTATCGAGAAGATTGCTGATCTGGTCCGGGAGAAAACCCTGGAGGGGATTACAGACCTCCGTGACGAATCGGACAGGGATGGCATCCGGGTGGTCATCGAGCTGAAAAAGGACGCCAATCCCGATGTCCTCCTGAACCAGCTCTTCAAGCACACCCAGCTCCAGGACAGCTTCGGGATCATCAACCTGGCCATTGTCAATGGCCGGCCGGAGGTCCTGAACCTGAAGCAGATGCTG
>CAYMDI010000077.1:0-6203 GCA_964389165.1 uncultured Eubacteriales bacterium
CCCTGAAGAGCCAGGCCCATTACGTTCTGCCAGATGAATGCAGCTTTTCCAGAGCCATATTTGGACTTCTGTATGTAGGCGTTAGCGCTGTTTTTATCATAGCCGATCCAGACAGCTCCGGAAAGCTGGGGTGTGTAGCCTACAAACCATAAATCTCCATGGCCCTCAGGCATATCCACTCCATTCACGATAAGGTTGGTGGTTCCTGTCTTTCCTGCAACCTGCCTTTTGTAGAGCAGCGCATTTTTACCTGTTCCGCTTGTTACCACATCCATCAGAACGCTGTTGATCATATAGGCAACTTCAGGGCTGATGACCTGGCGGGACTGGGGCTGGGCTTCATAAATGAGATTGCCGTAGGAATCCTCGATGCGCCGGATTACATGGGAATCTACAAGCACCCCGTTATTGGCGAAGACGCCGAAGGCTCGCGCCATTTCCAAGGGGGTGACACCCTCCTGGAGTCCGCCCAGGGCCATGGCCAGATTATCCTTCTCATTCTCGCTGAGGCTGGTAATCCCCAGGCGTTTTGCGAATTCAAAGCCAGTCCGGGGAGAGATCTCGTTGAGGATCCGCACGGCAACCGTGTTGATGGAATCCTTTACAGCTGTTCGGACGGAAACATTTCCAACATAGTTCCCGCTGTAATTCACCAGATTGTAGACACCGCCAGCACCATCCGGAAGAGGCGGATCCGGTGTATCTTTTACCACCATGCTTGGAGCATACAGGCCCTTCTCGAAAGCAGGTCCGAATGCGGCAATGGGCTTGAAGGCGGAACCGGGCTGGCGCTTGGCGCTTACAGCACGGTTAAAGCCCATTTCTACAGCATAGGTCCGCCCGCCAACCAGACCCCGGATCCCACCGCTGGCCGGGTCCAGGATGATCATGGCACTTTCGGCCTCAACGCCGTTCATAGGCTGTGGGAAGAGGGATTTATTGTTGTATACGGATTCCATGGCCCCTTGAACATTCTTGTCCATGGTGGTATAGATCTTATATCCCCCGCTGAATACGCTTTCCAGATTCTTTGCGGAGATGATCTTCTCCGCCTCCTGAGTCACATAGTCCACAAAATACTGGAAATTGGCCAGATCTTTGGCTTCTGTTACCTTGGCAGAAGCGATTCCGGGATTCAGGGTAAGAGGTTCCTTCTTCAGGGCCTCCGCTTCCTTGTCAGTTATATAGTCTACAGCAGCAAGCCGATCCAGGACAACATTCCGGCGTTCGGTTGCCCCTTCCGGATTCGTCTTGGGATTATAGAAGCTGGGCGCTTTAGGCAGGCCAGCCAGGGTTGCTGCCTCCAGGGTGCTCAGGTCAAGGGCATGCTTATTAAAATAGGCGATAGCAGCGGCCTCCACACCATAGGCGCCATCCCCGAAAGGAATGGTATTGCAGTAGTGGGTCAGAATCTCTTCTTTCGTAAGCCTGTCTTCAATCTGCATAGCCAGCAGAATCTCCCGGATCTTCCGCACGTAGCTGACGGACGTGGTGTCTTCGTTTATCAGAAGGACGCCTCTGGCCAGCTGCTGCGTGATTGTGCTGGCTCCCTTGGGCCTTCCCGTTGTGATAAGGTTGGTGAAAGTGGAACGGATGATCCCCTTGATGCTGAAACCCTGGTGCTCATAGAATTCAGCATCTTCCGTTGCAACAATGGCCGCCAGGAAATCCGGGGACATCTTATTCAGCGAAACAGGGGTGCGGTTCTGGTCCTGAAAGCGCATACTTACAACCGCATCATCCTTATCATAAATCTTGGAGGTGCTTGTCTGATCGAAGTTCGCCTCATCCCAGACAGGAAGGGTCTTGGAAAGGTAGGTAAGGTAAATGGTCAGGACAGCAACCATGAAAATTGAAAAGATGAGGACGCCGATGACGATCCGGAGCACGGTAGTCGTGCTTGGCTTCTGGAGCTGGATTCCGCGTTTCTCCAGAAAAGCAGCAATGGAAGCCAGGGCCTGAGGGCTCCCTGAATGATTCTTCTTCCGCTGTCCCTGGCGCTTCACCGGCTGGCGGCCTCCCTTCCGGCTGCTGCCGGATTTAGTATATTTAGGCATGTGGTATTGTCACTCCTGTCCCTGACGGATGCAACCGTCTATATTCTTTCTAATTATATCAAAGTCCTGAGAATTTTCAAAATGGCTTTCATGTGATAAAATAGTCTGGAAAATGCCTGAAGGAGAAATGGGATAGATATGGATAACAGATTAGAGAAACAGATAGAACTGATTGCCAGAGGAACAGCGGAAATCGTACCGATGGATGAACTGAAGCGGAAGCTGGAAATCAGCATCCAGACAGGCAGGCCTCTGAAAGTGAAGCTGGGCCTGGACCCTTCTGCCCCGGATATCCATCTGGGCCATACTGTGGTGCTTCATAAGCTCAGGCAGTTCCAGGATCTGGGCCATGAAGTCCAGCTGCTTATCGGTGATTTTACAGGGAGAATCGGAGATCCGACAGGGAAGTCTGCGACCAGAAGGCAGCTGAGCGAGGAGGAAATCCAGGCAAACGGGGAGACTTACCAGAAACAGATATTCCGAATCCTTGATCCTGCAAAGACCCAGGTCGTCTACAATAGCCACTGGCTCAGTCCCTTCCGCTTTGAGGATGTGATCCGCCTTGCTGCAAAAACCACAGTGGCCAGGATTCTGGAGAGGGATGATTTCAAAAAGCGCTATGAGAGCAATCAGCCCATCGGGATTCACGAATTCTTTTATCCCCTTATGCAGGGATATGACTCGGTTCATCTCCATGCAGATATCGAATTGGGGGGCACGGATCAGAAATTCAATCTCCTCATGGGCCGTAACCTCCAGAAGGAATATGGCCAAGAGGGACAGGTAGCCATCATGATGCCGATTCTGGAAGGCTTGGATGGTGTGCAGAAGATGAGCAAATCCCTGAACAACTATGTTGGGGTGGAGGAATCTCCCAAGGAGATGTTCGGGAAGATCATGTCTATCAGCGATCCGCTTATCACCCGTTATTTCACCCTTGTCACTAGGGCCAGTGAAGAGGAAATCCGGGAAATGGAAGAAGCCATGAAAGCTGGGGCTAATCCCCGGGACTTCAAGGTGAAGCTGGCGAAGACCATCATTGCCCAGTATCATGACCAGCAGGCCGCTGATGGGGCGGAAGCGGAATTCATCAGCATATTCTCCAAAAACCAGCTCCCTGAGGAGATTCCGGAGGCTCATTATGAGGGGGGCCTAGAGGAGGAAGTCTGGATTCCCAAACTCCTGCACAGCCTGGGCTTGGTCGGAAGCACCTCGGAAGGCAAGCGGATGCTAGATCAGGGGGGGGTGCGGATTAATGGAGAAAAGCCCCAAGGGGACAGGCTGATACCTGCTCCGGGGATCGTGCTTCAAGTCGGCAAGCGCAAATTCTGCCGCCTGGTATAGTCCGGGGGTTCAGACAGCATAGGATATAGAAAGAGAAAGCCTTGCCCCTTCATCGGGGAAGGCTTTCTTTCATTTCACCCCTGTTCTAATCGTTGTCCGGAGGAGTGACAGCCGGTGGAACTCCCGGGTCCGCCGGCACAGGTGCAGGAGGAGCAACGATATTCTTCTTCACAATGGTCCGCTGGATGAAGTCCAAGGGCTCTGGCTTCTGAAAAGCCGGTTTGTTCTTGTCCTTCAGGTATTCGGTCATGAATTTCTTCCATAAGCGGGCAGGATATCCGCCTCCGAACTGGTTTTTGAAGGCATTGGCTGCATCAGGCTGGTCAAACCCCATCCAGACGGAAGCTGAGATTTCCGGGGTATAGCCAACAAACCAGATATCCTTGTTCCCCTTGATGTTATCCGGCATCTGGGCTGTCCCGGTCTTTCCGGCCATATCCAGTCCGGAGACCTTGCCCGCTGTCCCTGTTCCTGCGTTGACCACGGTGCGCAGGAGGTCCGTGATATACCAGGCGACGGTGGGAGAAATCGCCTGTTCTGATTCTGGCTTGCTCTTATACACAACAACGCCGTTACGATTCACAATCTTGCTGATCAGATGAGGGGTTTCCAGGACGCCATCATTACCGAAGGTCCCGTAGGCCCGGACCATTTCCATGGGGGTGACGCCGTTTTCAACGCCGCCAAGGGCAATGGAAAGATAGTATTTCTCATCCTCTGCCATTTCAATACCCAGCCGGGTGGCAAACTCCCAGCCTCTGCGGGGGCTGATGTCATTGAGGACCTGAACGGCTATCGTATTAATGGAGCTTGCAACTGCCTGGCGGACGGTTACCTCTCCCCGGTAGGACAGGTTGGAGTTCTGAGGCTTGTATCCGCTGATATTAATAGGCCCGTCGATATACGTATCGCTGGCAGTCAGCCCCATTTCAATAGCGGGTCCATAAGCTGCAATAGGTTTGAAGGTGGAGCCAGGCTGACGCCCCTTTGCGTAAACCCTGTTGAGCCCCATAGGCACGTAGTCTCTGCCGCCGCTCATTGCTTTGACATCTCCAGTCTGCTGGTCATAGACGACCATAGCTCCCTGAGCCAGGGTCCCGTTTACATCAGGAGGGAAATTGGCCTTATCGGCAAAGAGGCCTTCAAGAAGTTCCTGGCCCTTGCTATCCATTGTGGTATAGATATCATAGCCGCCCACAAAGAGGGAGGGAAGGCCTTCGGCTTCCAGAATGGATTCCGCTTCCCGGATTGCCTGATCGATGAAATAGCCATACTTGGGATTTGCAGTCAGGGACTGAAGGCTCAGATTGATTGTAGCATTCAGCGCTGCCTGATGTTCTTCTTCAGTAATATAGCCTTCTGCGTACATGGCATTCAGCACCCTGTTTCTCCGGTCTAAGGCGCTGGCCATGTCGTTGGCCGGATTGTTATATACGGGGCTCTGGGGAATCCCGGCCATGAGTGCGGCTTCATCCAGGGTCAGGGCGTCCATGCCTTTTCCAAAGTAAGTATAGGAAGCGGCATCCAGTCCATAGGCGCTCTGGCCGAAGTTGATGACATTGGAGTAATAGGTGAGTATTTCCTCCTTGTTCATGACTTCTTCTATATTCAGGGCTATCAGGGCTTCCCGGATCTTCCTGTTATAATCCTGGGCGAAGCGGTTCTCTTCATCAATCAGGATATTCCGGGCGAGTTGCTGGGTGATGGTGCTGGCTCCGGATACGATCTCATCAGAACGCAGGTTGCTGAGCAGGGCCCTGAAGATGCCGATGAAGTCTACGCCATCGTGCTCCCAGAAGTTTTTGTCTTCAATAGCCACAACTGCATTGACATAATTCTTCGGAAGCTTGTCGTATTCCACCCAGACGCGATTCTCCGTATAATACCGGCTGGCCGCCAGCTCTCCGGCATCATCGTAAAACTGGGAGGTGAGCTGGATGTTGAAATCCTTTGGGTTGATGGGGGGCAGATCCTTTGCCAGAAGCCCGACATAGGCAGTCAGCCCCAGACTGGCCGCTCCGGCAAGTATGGATACAGTGAGAACCAGGCCTGAAAGGATAGGATGCCTTCTGGCTTGTTTGTCATATGGTTTTGTTTTCCTGGTTTTTTTCAAATCTACCGGTCCCTTTCTTCCACCATAGGGCGGTCTGACAGTACATCTCAACTATAATATATGTATAGGTGAAAATCAATATTGACAGAAGAGGCTATGAATGTAGCTTCAGATTTTTGGGATTTTCCTTGAATTTCCTCTTGACCATCCTGTTCCTCGATGGTATATTGATATAGCGACCTGATGAGAAGGGAAACGCAAGGTCATTGAAAACTGAACGATAGAAGAAGAATTAACGAACAACGTCAATGAAGTAATGAGCATAGCCTTTTCCTGAGGGAGAAGGCCTGGATACACAACGAAGAGTTTGATCCTGGCTCAGGATGAACGCTGGCGGCGTGCCTAACACATGCAAGTCGAACGGACCTTGCCAAACGGAAGTACTTGTACTGAAGTATGGCGCTGGTTAGTGGCGGACGGGTGAGTAACACGTGAGTAATTAACCTTCCAGACTGGGATAACAACGGGAAACTGGTGCTAATACCGGATACGATTTTCAGGCGGCATCGCCTGGGGATGAAAAGAGGCCTCTCCATGGAAGCTCCTGCTGGAAGACAAGCTCGCGGCTGATTAGCTAGTTGGTGGGGTAACGGCCTACCAAGGCAACGATCAGTAGCCGGCCTGAGAGGGTGAACGGCCACACTGGGACTGAGACACGGCCCAGACTCCTACGGGAGGCAGCAGTGGGG
>CAYMDI010000078.1:0-6166 GCA_964389165.1 uncultured Eubacteriales bacterium
AACCTTCACTATGATGCGTTCCTGGGCAAAGGCTCCCTGGCAGTATCTGAAATCTACTTCACCTCTCCTTCCCGCTGTGCTGTTGCTGACAGCTGCGCGATCTCCATCGACCGCCGCCTCACCGACGGCGAGACCTGGGAAGGGGCCCTGGAGGAAGTCCGGAACCTGCCTGCAGTAAAAGCTGCTGACGCAGTGGTCTCCCTCTATGAGTATGACCGTCCGTCCTGGAACGGCACCGTCTACAAAACCGAGTGCTACTTCCCAACATGGGTAATCCCTGAGTCCGACCCCATCTGCCAGACTCTGGTAGAAGCCGGCAAAGGCCTCTTTGCAAAAGACAACTTCAAGCTTCTGAAAGAGCAGAACGGCCTGGAAGACGACTTCATGAGCATCTTCAACGACGGCGTTGTTGTTGACAAATGGACCTTCTCCACCAACGGCGTATCCATCATGGGCCGTCATGGGGTGAAATGCATCGGCTTCGGACCTGGCCATGAAAGACAGGCCCACGCCCCCAACGAGAAGACCTTCGCTTCCCACCTGGTTGCCTGTGCAGCCATGTATGCGGCTATTCCTGAGACTTACGTAAAAAAATACGCTAAGTAAGAGAAGGATTCTGACAAACGCTACCTGAAAAAGATTAAAAATATCGGAGGTAACACATGCAAGCTAATTTCAGAGGAAAACACCTGATCACACTGAGAGAGTGGACCAAAGAAGAGATCGACACCCTGATGGACGTCTCCTTCGACCTGAAGCGTAAATTCGCTATGGGCCTGTCCACCAGATACCTGGAAGACCAGACCATCTTCCTGATGTTCTTCGAAGCTTCCACCAGAACCAGAAACTCCATGGAAGCCGGGATCACCCAGCTGGGCGGCCACGCTCACTTCCTGGATACATCCACAATGCAGATCTCCCATGGTGAGACTCCTGAAGACACTGCAATCATCCTGGCCCGTTTCGGACATGCCATCGCATGCCGTCTCTGCGCCTGGGAAGTGGGGAACGCCTACATCAGAAGAATGGCTTCCGTTTCCCCGGTTCCTGTCATCAACCTGCAGTGTGACCTGTATCACCCACTCCAGGGTCTGGCCGACCTCATGACCATCATCGAGAAATTCGGCGACACCAAAGGTGTGAAGGTTTCCATTATCTGGGCCTATGCAACCAGCCACAAGAAGCCGATCTCCGTACCTCTGACCCAGGCGCTCCTCTTCCCCCGTTACGGCATGGACACTGTCCTGGCCTATCCGGAAGGCTATGAGCTGCCCCAGTGGGTTTATGACGAAGCTGAAGCCAATGCTAAAAAGCACGGCGGCTCCTTCCGCATCACCCACGACCAGAACGAAGCATACAAAGATGCTGACGTGGTCATCCCCAAAAACTGGGGGAACTGGGTTACCGATTCCAAAGGGGACACCACTTCCCACAACGTCCTGGACGAGAGCCTGAAAGTCTGGAAATGCACCGAAGCTCTCATGCAGACCGTAAGCGACAGATGCATCTACATGCACGCCCTGCCTGCTGACCGGAACAACGAAGTGGAAGATGCCGTTATCGACGGCAAATGGTCTGTAGTCTATGATGAGGCTGAAAACAGACTGCACACTTCCAAAGCAGTTATGGCCATCACCATGGGCGGCAGAAACGCCTTCAACAGATAATATCATACTGCTTTTAGCAAAAATGAAGATGGAGTTCCATAAACCGTGGAACTCCATTTTACCCCTTAGCCGGAAATACCGGCACCGTCCCAATGAATCTGGAGGTAAATTATGAGCGATCTAATGAGAATGATTCCCTTTGGCAGCATGGTCCAGTGGATGCAGCGGGAATACAAGGATCAGAAATCAATTTTCGGGATCCGTGAAAGCAAATTCTACAAAAATACCAGCGGCAAGTTCATTGAAGTCAATGGCGAGAAGCTGGCTTCCCCTATGGGTCCTGCAGCTGGCCCCAACTCCCAGCTGGCCCAGAACATCATCGTATCCTACCTGACCGGCAGCCGCTTCATCGAGCTGAAAACCGTACAGGAAATGGATGGGGCAGACCTCCGGGCCTGCGTCGCCAAGCCCTGCATTAATGTACAGGACGAGGGCTATAACGTAGAGTGGTCCACCGAACTCACCGTACAGGAAGCCTATGACGAGTACATCAAAGCCTGGTTCATCCTCCATGTCATGGGGAAAGAGCTTGGCCTGAACAACGGCAAAGACTTCGCCTTCAACATGAGCATCGGCTATGACCTGGAGAACATCAAAAAGCCTAAGGTGAACGGCTTCATCGACAATATGATCGATGCCAGCAACACCCCCATCTGGAAAGAGTGCAAAGCCTGGCTCCTGGAGAATATCGGAAGCTTCAAAAACGTCGATGCGGCTTATGTAGAGTCCATCAGCGCCAATGTATGCCCCTCCGCTACCATCTCCACCCTTCATGGCTGCCCTCCCGACGAGATCGAGCGGATTGCCATGCATCTTCTTGAAACCAAAAAGCTGAACACCTTCATCAAGAGCAACCCCACCCTCAATGGCTATGAGTTCGCCAGAGACCTGATGAACAAAATGGGCTATGATTATGTGGGCTTTGATGACCACCACTTCAATAACGACCTGCAGTGGGATGACGCCATCGTCATGTTCGCCCGCCTCAAGGATGTTGCCAAGAATCTGGGCCTGGGCTTCGGTGTCAAACTGACAAACACCTTCGCCGTGCAGATCGCCAACAAGGAATTTGAGACCGGGGATGAGATGTACATGTCCGGACGGGCTCTGTTCCCCCTGACCATCAGCCTGGCCAACAAGCTTTCCCAGCACTTCAACGGGGATCTTCAGATCTCCTACTCCGGCGGCGCGGACTTCTTCAACATCGAAGAGATCCTGGACTGCGGCATCCGCCCTGTCACTGTGGCTTCCACCATCCTTAAGCCAGGCGGCTACGAGCGCCTCAAGCAGATCTGCGATAAAGTGGAAGACAAGCTGGACGGCAGCTTCAAGGGCCTGAATGTAGCAGCCCTGGACAAACTGGCCAAAGAAGTGGTAAGCAACAAGTACCATGTCAAAGCCAGACGGACAGCCCAGAGCCGGAAGACCTCTTCCAAGCTCCCCCTCTTCGACTGTTTCAAAGCCCCCTGCAAAGACGGCGGCTGCCCCATTAACCAGCAGATTCCTGAATACCTGAAGCTGGTAGCAGACAAGAACTATGATGAAGCCTATAAGGTCATCGTCAATGACAATACAGCCCCTGGAATTCTGGGAACCATCTGCGACCACCAGTGCCAGTACAAATGCACCAGACTGGATTATGATGAGTCCCTGGAAATCCGTAATGCCAAGAAGATCGCTGTCGAGCATGCTGCGGACAAATACATTGCCGGCATCAAAGCGGCTGATCTGAAAACAGGCAAAAAAGTTGCTGTCATCGGAGCAGGACCTGCCGGGATGGCTGTAGCCACCTTCCTGCGGAGAAACGGGGTTTCCGTTACTGTAATGGACAGAAGAGACCGTCCTTACGGGATCGTCAGCCATGTCATTCCTGAATTCCGGATCCCCAACGTGATGATCGAACGGGATATCGCCCTGGCTGAAAAAGCAGGGGTGGAATTCAAATTCGGCGTGGATGAGAACTTCGACCTGAAAGGCCTGAAAGAGCAGTATGACTATGTGGTCATCGCCATCGGGGCCTGGGAAAAAGGCGTAACCCCTGTCAAAGAAGGAGGAGAAGGAATCCGGGATGCCCTGGAATTCCTGGAATCCTACAAATCCAGCAAGGGCAATATCACCCTTGGCAAGAAGGTTGTTGTCGTAGGCGGCGGAGACGTGGCCATGGACTGCGCCCGGGCGGCCAAGCGGGTAGCCGGAGTAGAAGATGTAACAATCGTTTACCGCCGGACCATCGCCAATATGCCTGCTGAGAAGGAAGAAATCGAAATGGCCCTGGAAGACGGAGTAGTCATCAAAGAACTCCTGGCTCCCATGAGCTACTTCAACCGCAACCTCAACTGCGAGATCATGGAGCTTGGGGACAAGGATGCCAGCGGCCGCTGCAACGTCCTGGGCACCTGCAACATGCAGAACGTAGAGGCTGATGTGGTCATCTCCGCTACCGGAGCCCGGATCCAGAAGCAGTTCTTCAAAGACCTTGCTGTGGATGAGAAAGGCCTGGCCATCATCAATGCCAGCAACGAAACCTCCCTGGCTGGGGTATACGTTGCAGGGGACTGCAAGAAGGGCGCTTCCACCATCGTCAAGGCTGTTGCTGACGGGAAGACCGTAGCTATGGACATCCTCAATAAGATGCACCTTGGCCATGACTTTGTCCGCTATGATGTCCGTCAGGATGAAAGCGAGATTTATGCAAGAAAAGGCGTCCTGGCTGATGCTACCAAGGATGAAGCCGATGGGAACCGCTGCCTGGTCTGCGACCAGATCTGCGAAATCTGCGTGGATGTATGCCCCAACAGAGCCAACGTCAAAGTCGTCGTTAATGGTACCCACCAGATCCTCCATGTAGACGGCATGTGCAACGAGTGCGGGAACTGCGGAATCTTCTGCCCCCACACTGGCAACCCCTATAAGGATAAAGTCACCTTCTTCTGGACTGAAGAAGATTTTGAAGACAGCACCAACGTAGGCTTCCTGCGCACCGGAGAAGATACCTTCCGGGTGCGGATGGAGACAGGCCGGGTCATCGAGCACAAGCTTGGCGACGGACGCCTCTCCCTCCCCATGCAGGAAATGCTGGCCGCAATCCTCAAGGATTACGACTACTACGTGATGAACCTGTAACAGGAGGAAGACCATGATATTAATCGGTAACGGGAGAGTATTCACCCGGGATGAAAAAAAAACCTTCATTGAAAACGGCGCAGTCCTTATCGACGGCAAAGTGATCAAAGCAGTGGGCAAGACGGAAGACCTGAAAAAACAGTACCCTGAAGCGGAGTACAAGGACGCTAAGGGCCGCCTGGTGATGCCTGGCTTCATCAACACCCACATGCACTACTACAGCACCTTCGCAAGAGGGATGGCTCTGGACAATCCTCCGGCCTCAACCTTCAGCATGATTCTGGAGAACCTCTGGTGGCGCCTGGACAAGCAGCTGACCCTGGACGATGTATATTACAGCGCCGTGGGCCCCATGCTTGATCAGATCAGAAGCGGTGTGACCACTGTCATCGACCACCACGCCAGCCCCTATGCAGTACCCGGCAGCCTGTTCAAGATTGCCGAAGCTGCCAAGGACCTGGGCATCCGGAGCAATCTCTGCTATGAGATCTCCGACAGGGACGGCGCCAAGATCAAAGACGAAGGCATCAAGGAAAGCCTTGACTTCGTGAAGTACTGCAACAACGAGAAGGACGATATGATCAAAGGCCTTTTCGGGATGCATGCTTCCATGACAGTCTCTGATGAGACCCTGGATGAAGTGATGAGCGCTGCAGCAAGCGTCAACTCCGGCTTCCATGTCCACTCTGCCGAAGGCATTGAGGACGTAGCAGATGCCCGGGCCAAATACAAAATGCGCGTCATCGAGCGCTGGTACAAGCGGGGCGTCCTGAACGACAAGTCCATCGCTGTCCACTGCATCCACGTAACAGATGATGAAATCGGCATGCTGGCTGACAGCAAAGTAGCTGTGGTTCACAATCCTGAATCCAACATGGGGAACGCCGTTGGGGTATCCCCCATTCTGGACATGATGGATAAAGGGGTCCTCCTGGGCCTGGGAACTGACGGCTATACAGCCGACATGACCGAATCCTACAAGGTGGCCGGAATCCTTCAGCGCCATCACACTGCCAAGCCTTATGTGGCCTGGGGTGAAGTTCCTCAGATGCTCTTTGAGAACAATGCCACCATCGCCAACCGCTACCTGGATGGCGAAGTAGGCAAGCTTAAGGAAGGGGCCCTGGCGGACGTGATCATCGTTGATTACAAACCCCCGACCCCCATTGATGAGAACAACATCAACGGACACATCCTCTTCGGCGTCACCGGACGCCACGTGGATACCACCATCGTCAACGGCAAAATCGTCATGGACGAGCGGATCCTGGTAAACATTGATGAAGATGCCCTCATGGCCAAAAGCCGGGAGCTGGCCCAGAAAGTCTGGGACCGCATCTAAGGGTACCCGAAAGACCTTCGTTCCTCGGAAAGAA
>CAYMDI010000079.1:0-6086 GCA_964389165.1 uncultured Eubacteriales bacterium
GCCAGGGAGGGTGTCCCTCCACCGAAATATAGGGTGGGGACTGCCAGCCCTGGTTGGGCGCCGCTGATGATTTCCTCTTCCAGTTTAGCCCAGTATGCATTCCGCCATGAGGCCTGGGAAAAAGAAAGGAAATCGCAGTAATAGCATTTCTTCAGACAGAATGGAATATGGATATAGATTCCGGCTTCAGTTCTCATCATCCAGACGGAGGACAGCCATAAAGGCTTCCTGAGGCACTTCGATGCGGCCGACCTGTTTCATCCGCTTTTTCCCTTCCTTCTGTTTCTCCAGAAGCTTCCGTTTCCGGGAGATATCCCCCCCATAGCATTTTTCCAGAACGTCTTTGCGCATCGCCTTTACAGTCTCCCGGGCAATGACCTTATTGCCGATGGCGGCCTGAATGGGCACTTCGAACAGCTGCCGGGGAATCAGCTGGCGCAGCTTGGCTACCAGGGCCCTGCCTCTGTAATAGGCCTTATCCCTGTGGACAATGCAGGACAAGGCATCTATGACTTCCCCGGCCAGCAGGATGTCCAGCTTGACAAGCTGGGAGGTTTCTGTCCCTGCCAGTTCGTAATCCAGGCTGGCATAGCCCCGGGTACGGGACTTCAGCTGGTCGAAGAAATCGTAAATAATCTCACCCAGGGGGAGCCTGTAGGTCAGGATCACCCGTGTTGGGTTGATATATTCCATGTTGATGAAGTTCCCGCGTTTTTCCTGGCACAGTTCCATCACCGCGCCAACATAATCATTGGGCACCATGATGGATGCCTTTACGATAGGTTCCTCAATATAGTCGATGAACTTCGTATCCGGAAGGGCGGAAGGGCTGTCAATCTCCTTCATGGTCCCATCAGTCAGATGGACTTTGAAGATAACGCTGGGGGCTGTAGTGATCAGGGTCAGACCGTATTCCCGTTCCAGCCGCTCCTGGATGATCTCCATATGCAGGAGGCCCAGAAAACCGCAGCGGAAGCCAAAACCGAGAGCTGTGGAGGTTTCAGGCTCAAAGAGCAGGGATGCATCATTGAGCTGGAGCTTCTCCAGGGCATCCTTGAGATCCTGATACTGATCCGTATCCACCGGAAAGAGGCCGCAGTAGACCATGGGAACGGCCTTCTTATAGCCCGCCAGGGGTTGGGCCGCAGGATTCGCCGCTCCGGTAATGGTATCTCCCACACGGGTATCGGCAACCCGTTTGATGCTTGCTGCAATATATCCGACTTCCCCGGCGCTGAGGGAATCCACCACCCGATGGACTGGATCGAAAATCCCTACCTCTGTCACCTCGAAATCCCGGCCTGTAGAGAACATGCGGATCTTCATCCCCTTGTGCACTTCTCCATCCATAATCCGGACATAGGATAAGGCGCCCTTGTAGGCATCGAAGCTTGAGTCGAAAATCAGGGCCTTGAGGGGGGCTTTCTGATCCCCCATGGGCGCGGGAACATCCCGGACAATGGCCTCCAGAATCTCCTGGGTCCCTGCCCCTGTTTTCGCTGAAGCCAGAATCGCATTGCTGCAGTCCAGCCCGATAATCTCCTCAATCTCCTGCTTCGCCTTTTCCGGTTCCGCGCTGGGAAGATCGATTTTGTTGATGACCGGGATGATTTCCAGATCGTTTTCCAAGGCCAGATATACATTGGCCAGGGTCTGGGCTTCAATGCCCTGGGAAGCATCCACCACAAGGAGGGCCCCTTCGCAGGCAGCAAGGCTGCGGCTCACTTCATAGGTGAAATCCACATGCCCCGGGGTATCAATAAGATTAAGGAGATACTCCTCCCCGTTTTCTGCCTTGTAGTTCATCCGGACTGCCTGGAGCTTGATGGTGATGCCCCGTTCCTGTTCCAGATCCATCTGATCCAGAAGCTGTTTGGTCATATCCCGTTTATCTACTGCCCCTGTGTGTTCGATGAGCCGGTCGGCCAGGGTGGATTTCCCATGATCAATGTGGGCAATGATGCAAAAATTCCTTATATGTTTCAAATCTGTCATTCTTCACCTCAGTGTAACCTATTTTCTGATTATACTACTTTTTCCCACATATTGAAACACATCAATGAAAACGGCATCGCTTATACGATGCCGTAAGTGGTTTCAAGATAATTCCGGAAGGCTGCAAGAGCCTTCCCTCTGTGACTCAGGCGGTTTTTCTCCTCAGGATCCAATTCCGCCATGGTCTTTCCCAGTTCCGGAAGCAGAAAGATGGGATCGTAGCCGAAGCCCTCCCCTCCAGATTCCCCCTGGGCAATCAGGCCATAGCAATACTGTTCCGTCACAAAGCTGCTGTCCCTGTCCAGAAAAGTCAGGGCGCAGGTATAATGGGCCTGGCGATCTTGCTCCCCTTCCAGGCGATGCAGGATTTCCAGATTCTTCTCTCTGGAATCTGCCTCCGGGGAGAGAAAACGGGCAGAGCGGATCCCTGGCTCATAGCCCATGGCCCGTACGCTGATACCGGAATCATCAGCCAGGGTGGGAAGCCCTGTAGCCCGAAAAGCCCAGTGGGCCTTAATGGCACTGTTTTCTAAAAAGGTCTCTCCATCCTCAGGGATTTCCTGGGTATATCCCAGATCCTTCAAGGTGAGGATCTCAATCCCCATCCCCTCTAAAAGTGCCATAATTTCGCGTTTCTTGTGATTATTGCTGCTGGCCAGCAGGATCTTCATAAGCAGCCTCCTTCTTCAAGTTAGTGATCCTTCATGCCTTGTCAGTTACGCCTCTGTGATCGGGTCATACTCCACGATTTTTTCGAAGCCATGGTCCGGGTAGATGGCCAGGAGGGTACTGTAAAAATTATGGTAGTCCCCGCTGACATAGCAGATTTCTTCATGCTCCGAGGGTTGGAGATAGGACTCCAGCAGCTGGACCGCAGGTACTGCCGGATCCACAAGAGCCATGGAATCTCCGATGATTTCCCGGATTGTCTCCTCCAGAAACGGGTAATGGGTACAGCCCAGAACCAGGGTATCGCAGCTGTTCAGGAAGATTGGATTGAGGTAATTCCGCAGGGTCTTCTTCAGATAATCGGAATTCAGATCCCCATCCTCGATGAAGCCCACCAGCTTCGGGCATGGTACAGAGGTGATTTCCATCTCCCCCTTCACCCGCTGGATCTCCTGGGGATAGCAGCCGCTGCCGATGGTGGCCGGGGTGGCAATGACCCCCACTTTCTTTTCCCCTTCTTCAGCAGCCTTCCTGGCACCGGGCTCCAGAACCCCGATTATGGGGACTTTGAACTTCTGGCGCAGGGTAGGCAGAGCCAGTGCTGAGGTGGTATTGCAGGCATCAATGATGACGCTGGCTCCCTGACTGATCAGAAATGCGACGATCTGCTCTGAGAGGAAGATCAGCTCTTCTTTGCTCTTCTCTCCATAGGGCACTCTTTTTGTATCTCCGAAATAGATGATCCTTTCCCGTGGATATCTCCGGCGGATCTCCCGGACCACAGTCATCCCCCCGATGCCGGAATCGAATACGCCTACCGCCATGAACCCTGTTCCGCCTCTCTGCCCATTTCCCTCAGGACTTCATCCAGCATCTGGATAAAATGCCTGTTTACCTCCATCCGGTCAATGGTGACACGGATATGGGTGGGTGCCCCGAAAACCGCTCCTGGTCGGATTACCACCCCTTTGCGGAGGAGTCCGTCAAAGACCCGAAGGCTGTCGGCACCGATATCTGTCCAGATGAAGTTCCCTCCAGTCAGCGTGCTGTTAAAGCCTCTTGCCTTGAATTCTTTATACAGATAGGCTTTCCCCTCTTCATTCAGGTCCAGGGATGCCTGCACATGACCTTGATCTTCTAAGGCAGCCTCTGCCCCTTTTTGAGCCAGAAGGTTCACATTGAAGGGCTCTTTTGCCCGCAGAATCCAGCTGATCAGCTCCCTGCTCCCCAAACCATAACCTACCCGAAGGGCGGCAAGTCCATAAATCTTGGAGAAGGTATTCAGGACCAGGATATTCTTATATCCCTCCCGTACAAAAGCAACACCGCTGAAAAAGCCTTCCCCTGCATACTCCTTATAGGCCTCGTCAAGAATGACAATGACATCCTCAGGCACCTGTCGGATAAAGGCCCTGAGCTTATCCTCCTCCAGCACGGTTCCTGTAGGATTATTGGGATTGCACAGAGCGATGATTTTCACTTTGGAGTCTATGGCTGCGGCCATAGCCTGAAGATCGAAGCCGTGGTTTTTCAAGGGGATTTTACGGACCTCCGCATCCATGAGGTTGCCTGCATAATCGTATTCGGAAAATGAAGGGTCTCCCATCATAATCACATCTCCGGGAGAAAGGAAGCTTTCCCCTGCAAGTTTGATGATCTCATCTGAGCCGTTCCCTATGATGACTTCCTCCGGGGAAAGCGCAAGCTTGCCGGCAATGGCTTTCTTCAGTGCCAGGGAACTGCCATCAGGATAGATATGGATCCCCTCCAGGGATTCTCTGATTGCATTCAAAGCCTGGGGGGACGGACCCAAGGGGTTTTCATTGGATGCCATCTTGTAGACTGTTTCCAGCCCCAGCTCCTCCTTCACCTCTGCAATAGCCTTCCCTGGGGAATAGGGCTTTATCTTATTCAGTGCGTCTCTGCCCTGCCAGCGTATGCTCATGCTCTCTCCTCCCACTTGATCTGATTCTCACCCAGTATCTTAAAGCCTGCCTCTTGAAGGAGGGCCTCACCCCGGCTGCAGTCCTGAACCTTGAATATCAGACAGCCTGGCTTCAGGTTATACAGGTACTCCACATTGAACCCTTCTTTGGATAAAAGGGCGAAGACACCGCCTAAGGTGCGGCCTTCCTCTGTGGAAAGAAGGATCACCCGTCCGATTCCCGAAGGGATGCCCTTGCTGGATAGCAGGGTATCCACTTCTTCTGGATTCCGGAAGATCATCCGGAGTATCCCGTTTTCGCTTGTATCTGTTATGCACAATGCTGCAGGAATATGCCCTGCAGCCTCCAGGATATCCATGATCCGCTCCAGCTCTCCTGGCTGGTTTTTAAGATTCACTGATACTTGTCTGATCATTTTGCCTCCCCTATTGTATCATACACTGGTAATCCTGGACAGGGCTTCCTCCAGAGGGCCGTACAGGCTTTCCAGATCGACGGTCAGAAGCTTCCTGTCCCGCATCAGCATCTTCCCGGCCACCATCGTCAGGCAGATATCCGCTGAACTGGCGCTGTAGGCGATGAGGGCCGCAGGGTCAGCAGACAAGGGACGCATATTGGGCCCCTTACGCCGGAAGGCGATGAGATCTGCCTCATAACCTTCCCTCAGCATCCCTGCCTCGTCCTGAATGCCCAGGACCTCCGCTCCGCCTATGGTAGCCATCTTCAGGATTTCATAGGCGGGCAGAACAGTCGGGTCATGATTCACCCCTTTCTGCAGAAGGGCGGCCATCCGCAGCTCTTCCACCATGTCCTGGGTATTATTGCTGGCTGCGCCATCTGTTCCGATGCCGATTTTCAGCCCAGCCTTGCGGCAGCGGAGGATATCAGCGATTCCCGAGCCCAGCTTCAGATTGCTTTTGGGATTATGGGCGATTCCCACCCCATACGCCGCTGCAAGGGCCAGATCCGCTTCTTCCAGGTGGACCATATGGGCTGCAACCACATAGGGCGCTTCCAGGACTCCAGTCTTTTCAAGATATTCCATGGGAGAAAGGCCATGGGCCTTGCGCATTTCCGCAACCTCCTCCCTGGTCTCCGCCACATGGATGTTCAGACCTAGACCCAAAGACTTCACTACGCCAAGCTGTTCTTTCAGAAAAGCCTCCTGGCTTGTATAGATGGCATGAGGTCCAGCCAGAATCCGGATCCGTCCCTGATCGTAACCATGCCAGTCCTGAGCCAGGGCTGTGAGTTCCCGGATAGCTGCCTGATCCTTTTTCTTATTCCCGCTATAGATGGTCCCCCGGCTCAGATGCCCCCTGATTCCCGTTTCGGAGACGGCCTTGGCCACCCGCTCCATATCCTGATACATATCCAGGAAAGAAGTCGTGCCTGAAAGGAGCATCTCCGCAATGCCAAGACGGGCTCCCAGTTCCACATCATCTTGGCTCAGTCTGGCTTCTGCTGGCCAGCTCC
>CAYMDI010000080.1:0-6061 GCA_964389165.1 uncultured Eubacteriales bacterium
CGGACTTCGGGAAATCGCCGATTTCCTTACGAGCCAGGGAACGGTTCCGGGAATCCAGCTGAATCATGCAGGCCGGAAGTCCCAGGCTAAAGGAGCCCCTATCCTGGCCCCCAGCCCCCTGGCCTTCAGCGATGAATACAGGCATCCTGGAGAGATGACCCTGGAAGAAATCCAGGAAGCTGTGATGCAGTTTGGAGAAGCCGCCCGCAGGGCCCGTGAGGCGGGCTTCCGCTTCCTGGAAATCCATGGGGCTCATGGCTATCTCATCAGTACCTTCCTCTCTCCCCTGACAAACAAGCGGGAGGATGCCTACGGAGGCAGCCGGGAGAACAGGGCCCGCTTCCTCCGGGAGGTTCTGCTGGAGGTGCGGAAGCACTGGCCTATGGAATTGCCCCTGGGGCTGCGGGTATCCGCTTCGGATTACCTGGAGGGTGGGATGACCCCGGAAGAGATGAAAGAGATCCTTCTTGACCTTAGGGAGCTCCTGGATGTGGTCCATGTGAGCTCCGGGGGGGTGGCTCTGGCCCCCATCCGCCCCTTCCCCGGCTATCAGGTGGAGTTCGCCAGGCTGATCCGGGAAGGCACCGGGCTTCCTGTGATTGCCGTGGGCCTGATCACTACCTGGCAGATGGCCGAGGAGATCCTGATGAACGGCCGGGCAGATCTGGTGGCCCTGGGAAGGGAGCTCTTCCGCAATCCCAATTTCACCCTGCAGGTCCAGATGGAGAAGGATCTGCCCTATACGGGTCCGGAGGCCTGGGGTGAGGCATTCATACACAGAAACAAAAGGTAGTTTGGTTTACATTTGGAAGCATCTGAGATAAAATTAAAAAAGAATTGCATTGTGGGGGGAGGAGTGTCTGAATGGCTGAACAAGTCCGGATTGGGGATGTCCTGATTGCAGAGGGCTATCTTTCCCCTGCCCAGCTGGATGAAGCCCTGGAACTGCAGAAACAGGACAGGAGCAAGCGGCTGGGGGAAATCCTCCTGGATTATGAGTACATCACCGAGGACCAGCTCCTGGTGGCCCTTTCCAAGCGCCTGAATCTGGAAATCGCCGATTTCACTCAGATAGAAGCAGATCTTGAGGCTGCGGCCCTGGTCCCCAAGGCCCTGGCCGTGCGCTACCGCATCCTGCCTCTTGGCTTCAAAGGAGGCCGGGCTCTGCTTGTGGTTAACGATCCCCTGGATGTTTATGGCATTGAAGATATCAAGGCCCTGATGGGCGTTCCTGCGGAGCTTCTCCTTGGCAAGAAGGAGGAGCTCCTGACGGCTCTGAATAAGGCTTATGGGGAACTGGACTCCCGCCGGGCCATTGAAGCCGCCAATATGAGCGTGGCCCGGGAAGAAGGAGATGGGGACCAGGATGTGGCAGCCGGGGATGACACGGCTCCTATTGTCAACCTCATCAACAGCATCATCATCAAAGGCTATAATGACAGTGCTTCGGATATCCATATCGATCCCTTTGAGAAGTCCATCCTCATCCGCTATCGCATCGATGGCCTCCTCATTGACCATATGACCCTGGACAGCAAGCTGAGCCAGAACCTCTCCGCCCGGCTCAAAATCATGGCGGGAATGGACATCGCTGAATCCCGGATGCCCCAGGATGGCCATTTCAAAATCCGACTCCAGGGTGCGGAGGTGAATATCCGGGTCTCCACCATGCCCACTGTCTTCGGGGAGACCATCGTCCTGCGCTTTCTGACCCAGCTTGTGAAGATCGATCATGCAGCCCACTTCGGCATGGATCAGGAGAATTACAGGAAGATCACCCGGATTCTTGGGAAGCCCCATGGCATCCTGCTCATTACCGGACCCACAGGGAGCGGGAAGACCACAACCCTGTATATGCTCATCGAAAGCCTTTTGGACAGGCCCATCAATATCTGCACAATTGAAGATCCGGTAGAGAAGAATATCCCCAAGGTGAACCAGATGCAGGTGAACCTTCCTGCCGGGCTGACTTTTGAAACAGGCCTGAAAGCCCTGCTGCGCCAGGATCCTGATGTGATCCTGGTGGGAGAGATCCGGGATGGACGCACAGCGGAAACTGCTGTAACGGCTGCTGTCACCGGGCATTTCGTCCTTTCCACCCTCCATACCAACGATGCGGTGAGCACCATCACCAGGCTGCTGGATCTGGATGTCCAGAACTATATGATCGCCAGCTCCGTGGTGGGGGTGGTGTCCCAGCGCCTGGTGAAGAAGATCTGCCCCCATTGCCGGGAAGCCTATGCGCCCAGCGAAGAGGAGCTGGAATATATGCCGGAAGCCCAGACCCTGTGGAAGGGCAAGGGCTGCCATAACTGTGACTATACAGGGTACCGGGGACGGCTGGCGGTTCATGAGATTCTTGAAGTGGACAGCGCTATCCGTAAGATGATCTCCCGGAAGGAACCCATTGAGAATATCTACGATTATGTCTCCCAGAAGGGCCGTCTGGTCCCCATGGGGGATGCTGTGAAAAAGCTTGTCCTGGAGGGCATCACCACCAGCGCAGAGCTGATGGATCATGCCTCCATGATCCGATAGGAGGATAAAATGGATTATCAGCTGATTGGGGAACTGGTGGCTTACGCCAGGGCCAACAACTGTTCGGACCTCCATCTTACAGCAGATCTGCCTCCTGTATTCCGGAAGGACGGGGAGATCTTCGTCAGCAGCCTCTCTTACGGAGAGGGAAGCTGGGAAGAGGCAATCACCTCCCTGCTAACCCCGGAGCAGGCCAGCCGCCTGGAAGAGGGAGAAGACCTGGACTTCGCCTATACCCTCCCCGGGGGAGAGCGCCAGCGGGTGAACGTCTACTATCAGAAGGGCCGGCTCTGTGCCGCCATCCGCATCCTGCGGGATGGGATTCCCGGCTTTGAAGAGCTGATGATCCCCTCTGCGGCAGAAGCCATGGTCCGGGAGCCCCGGGGCCTGATCCTGGTCACCGGCCCCACGGGAAGCGGGAAATCCACAACCCTGGCCGCCATGATCGACCGCATCAATGAAGACAGGAAATGCCATATCCTCACGGCGGAAGAGCCTATTGAATATGTCCATAATCACAAGAACTCCATCGTCCATCAGCGAGAGGTGGGGGTGGATGTCCCCTCCTTCGCTCAGGCCCTCCGGGGAGCCCTCCGGGAAGATCCGGATGTGATCCTTGTGGGTGAGATGAGGGATCTGGAAACCATTGCTGCAGCTGTGACGGCAGCGGAAACCGGGCATCTTGTCCTTTCCACCCTGCACACCACTGGGGCGGCCAATACCATCGACCGTATCGTGGACGTCTTTCCACCCCACAGCCAAGGGCAGATCCGTACCCAGCTGGCCGGGGTCCTGAAGGGGATCCTGACCCAGCAGCTGGTGAAAAGGAAGGATGGCACAGGGCGGATCGCCGCCTTCGAGGTCCTGGTTGGGACCGATGCCATTGCCAATCTCATTCGGGAGAACAAGGCCCATCAGATCCCTTCCGCACTCATGACGGGAGCCCGGGAGGGGATGTGCACCTTGGAAGGGAATCTGGCGGAGCTGGTGAAACGGGATCTTATCACCCTGGAAGAAGCCCTGGCCAAGGCCAGCGACAAGCGGCAGCTTCAGGAATATCTGCGGGTATAGCGGGCTAAAGGGCAATGGCTCCGTTACCATATATGAACAAAAACCTACGATCCCTGTAACCGGGGAATGAAAGGGGGACAATCTTGAAAAAACTGACCAAAAAGGGCTTCACACTGATTGAAGTAATCGTTGTTGTTGCAATCATCGCCATCATGGCAGCTATTGCGATTCCTGCATATAGCGGCTACGTGACTGAAACCAATACACAGATGGATGCGCTGGAAAACCGGAACAATCAGCTCCAGAACCAGCTGAACACAGTCCAGGCTGAGATTGACTTACTCGCTCCTTAATTGGAGTCAGGGCCTTGGGGGGGCAGCTGGCCCGGCTGCCTCACAGGGCTTGTATCTGGAAGGAGGGGGACATGGTCTTCCCTGGAATGGAATATCTCCCCCTATACTTTCTGGTCTTCATTTTCGGCCTTGTAATGGGAAGCTTTCTGAACGTCGTGGTTTACCGGGTGCCCCGGGGGACCTCAGTGGCAGAGGGACGCTCCCGCTGTCCGGCCTGCAATCATACATTATCCTGGAAGGACCTGATACCGGTCCTTTCTTATCTCCTTTTAAAGGGGAGGTGCCGCTACTGCGGCGAGAGGATCTCCAAGACCTATCCCCTGACGGAAGCCGCCATGGGAATCATGGCCTTGGGGATTGTTTTGCTGAAAGGGATCTTCCCGGAAGCCCTGATCCTTTTTGCCCTGGGCTTCATCCTCACAGCCATCGCCCTCATCGATTTCCGGACCATGACCATTCCCAATGGCCTGATCCTCTGGATCCTGCCTCTGGCCGCAGGCCAGGCCCTCCTCTCGGGGGATTGGGATCTGACTGGAAGGGTGATAGGAGCCCTGGTAGTCAGCCTTCCTATGTATCTCAGCCTGTATGTCCTGGAGGATGCCTTCGGGGGCGGGGATATCAAGCTTTTTGCAGCCCTGGGACTTTTTCTGGGCTGGCAGAAGACGTTGCTGACCTTATTCATCGCTTCCATCAGCGCAGCGGCCATCGGCCTGGCTGCAGCCAGAGCCAAGGGGGAAAAGACTGCGGGGAAGGAGATTCCCTTCGGCCCCTTCATCGCCGCCGGGGCTTTCCTTTCCGCCCTGCTGGGGGACAGGCTGCTGGCCTGGTACTTCAGCCTGTTCTAATAAATTTGCAAGGAGCGCCACTATGGCAGAATACCGCTACAGGGGGAAAGACCCCTCAGGGAAAAGCATCCGGGGGAAGATCCGGGCGATGAATATCAAGGATGCCTTCGCTGCGTTACAGCAGCGCAGGATCTTTGCTTATGAGCTTCTTCCGGAAGAGGAGGAGAGATTCCCGAGGGTACGCCTGAAAGCCAGGGCCCTGGGGGAATTCTCCCGACAGGTGGGGACCATGCTGTCAGCAGGAGTTCCTGTGACCCGGGCCATGACCATCCTGGTGAGCCAGGAGAAGGGGGAGAAGAAGCGCCTTCTCTACCAGCGCATCCTCCAGGAAATCACCCAGGGGAACAGCTTCTCCAGCGCCCTTGAACGCTGTGGGGGCAGCTTTCCCAATCTGATGGTGAATATGTTCCGGGCCGGAGAGGCCTCGGGAAATCTGGATCAGGCAGCAGTGAAGATGGCTGTCTTTTATGAGAAGGAGCACCGTCTGAACAGCAAGATCAAAGGAGCTATGACCTATCCCATCATCCTCCTCTTCCTCACCGTGGCCGTGACGCTGATCCTCTTTACCTTCGTCCTGCCAAGCTTTGTGGGGCTCCTGGATGAAAGCCAGGTCCCTCTGATCACCAAAATCCTCTTAGGGATCAGCAGCCTGATTACAGGACAATGGCCCTGGCTTCTGGCAGGGGCTGTGTTGCTGGCCCTGGCGGCCCGCTACGTTCTGAAGATTCCTGAGGTGGCCTTCCGCCTGGACCGCTGGAAGCTTGGGCTGCCAGTGGCTGGGAAGCTCCTTGCCATCATCTATACAGCCCGCTTTGCCAGGACCCTTCAGGCCCTCTATGGCAGCGGGGTGAATATGCTGGATGCCATAGCCGGAAGCGCAGGAACCGTGGGGAACCGCTTTCTCCAGGCTGAACTCCGGGAAGCCGGGGTGAAGGTCCGGGAGGGGAATCCCCTCTCAGGAGCCTTGGAGGGGATCCGGGGGCTGGACCCCAAACTCATCGCCACAGTCCTCATCGGTGAGGAGACGGGGCGTCTGGACAGCATGCTGGAGGTTACAGCCAGCAATTATGATGAGGAGGCGGATACAGCTACGACCCGGCTCATCAGCCTGCTGGAACCAGCTATGATCGTCATCATGACAGTGATTGTAGGAATCGTCCTCATGGGGGTCATGCTTCCCATGATGGGAAGCTATAGCAACTTCATCTGAAAAGGAGAACCAGCGTGAAAACTGCCGTCTATATCAATAATGATCAGGTTTCCATCCTGGCCGGGAAGAAGTATCTGGAATTCTCCCTGCCAAAGGGTTCTGTA